>JAFUJK010000002.1 GCA_017468205.1 Clostridia bacterium | reverse complement strand
TTCATTTCTTTATCTTGCCCCACTGCCTACCTTCATAGAAGTCAACACACAAAGGGACAACACGGTCCAGACCAAGCGAAGATTGATATGCTCTGCCGTTCTCATATTCTTTCCAGATTTGTTATGCTTTTTCTTGTGAACGTGTTATCTTGCCCATTACTTAACCCCTTTGTTTAAGAAGTCTTGAACTTCGTCAATTCTGTCGTCTTTCAACCAATTTTGAACTTTGTCGTCTTCTTCTTTCTCGTCTTTTTCGCCTTTAATGTGTGTATTTACCTTTTTGTTAATTGCCCTTAAAGCATTAAAAAGCATAGTGATTTGCTTTTCTGTGGCTTTCTCTCTTACTTCTTTCTCTGCTTTTAGTTCGTTATTCTCTTTTGCAAGTTTCTCGTTTTCAGATTTTAACCTTGCATTTTCTTTCAAAAGTTCCTTTCTTCTTACCATTCAGTAAAACCCCCACTTTGTTTAGGTTCTTTGTCTTCAAATTCTTTCAGAACGTCATATTCTTGTGGCGTTTCTTCCTTTGTCCAAGTAAAACTTCCTTGCTTGCCTATAAAATGTGCAATGCAGTCAGCCATAACTAAATCGTCGTGCTTTCCGTCCATAGCAGATTCCTTTCCGTCTTCGTGCCTAATAAAAGTAAGCATTTCCCTTAAAGTTTCCTTGTCACATTCGATTTCTGGACACTCTCTGAATAACGCTTTATAATCTGCAATGATTTGTGGTCTGGTTATTTTGCCAGTATTAAAACCGTATTTCTTAACGATTTTCTTTGATATATCGTCAACTTGTTCACGGATATATAAATTCTTATAACCCAAGCGAACAAGTTCATTTGTCGGAGAAACAGAAAAGTTTGTTTCTATGCCGATTATTGCTTCATTGTAATACATACCCAGACAATACATCTGGTCAGCATACAAGTCGTCGTCTATTCTTTTCCGTCTATATGTAGCAACAGCCTTTTGTGTGATATTATCAATTACTTTTGCCGTGAAGTAGTCAGAACCGTCACCAGCCGTATCGCCACCAAGCGCATAAGGTTTCTTTTGTCCCTTGTCGTTTACTTCTGGCAATGCGTGAATTTGAATTTCTCCGTTCACGTCGTCAACCCAGCGTATATTGCTTATCTTTGCAACTTCTCTTGATATGAAAGTTTTATCATACTCAAAGTGACCAGTTTTAATTGGTTCAATGTTTCGCAGTTCTGCAAGTCTTTGGATTATTAAAGCCTTGTTAAACACGCACGCACCAGTAGCGATAAACGCTTCTTCTGGGCTTGCTGGATATTCTTGCTTAAACTGGTCTATGTCGCCATTAAAGGTCGTTGCAATCTTCGTTCTTCGCCAGTAAAGTTGTCCGTCCGTCAAATTATAAAGAGCCTTTAAGGACAATTCTTCGGGCGTAGGTTTAAAGTCTGCTGGTGGTTCTTTCGTGTATTCTGGTAGTTCGTGCCAAGCACAGAAAACTGGAATATATTCACTTTCGCCAGAAACAGCCTTTTGCCAACGTTCTTGAAACTCGTCAAAGCCGTTTGCTGTGCTTTCAATAATCACAATG
>JAFUJK010000001.1 GCA_017468205.1 Clostridia bacterium | reverse complement strand
TAGTTTTTTCGATTAAGTAAATTTTTTTAACGCAAATATATACCCAAAACAATCCCTCCGTCTTTGCTAAAGCAAATCCACCTCCCTTTTTCGCAATTGGAGGCTTCCCCCCTTGTCATTCTGGAGCGTTTGCAAAACGCGATAGAATCCCCTAATATATCAAACAAACGCCATAGTTCAAGGGGATGCTATCACTTCGCTTGCGCTTCGTTCCAGCATGACACAAATTAAATGCAAAATGCGAAATGTAAAATGCGTTAGTAGCAAAATGCAAAAGTAAAAGTGCCGATAATCGACTTATATCGGCACTTTTTTAAAAAGGTAGGAAAAATGAAAATTTAACTTTTAATACTAATAATTACATTTAGGGGCTATAAAAAACACCCCTTTTTTTATTTTAATTTAAACTTTACTTTTTGCTTTTATCTTTTTTTACGCTTTTCTTTTTTGAATCTATTGCATCTGCCCAATCTTCGTCGATAACCCCTTTTCTTCTGTAATCACTTAAAGGCGCAGACATCATGCAATACATAACACCCGTATCTTCCCTGGTATCATAATTTACTGCATATTCTTCAGGTATGCCAATATCTTTTGCGGTTTGAACGGCATCTATATTATCGGCTAAAAATAAGAATACCCAACCCCTTTCTTCTTGCTTTTTGATAAGTTCTTTAACTTCATCGCTTGAATATTTACGGCTTGCATTTTCCATGCCGTCGGTAGTGATCACAAAAATAGTTTTTGAAGGAACGTCTTCTTTTCTGGCGTATTTATGAACATTTTTAATATGTTTTACGGCGTCGCCAATAGCATCTAAAAGTGCGGTGCATCCGCCAACCACGTAATCTTTTTTTGTTAACGGTTGAACTTCATTTAAAGGTATTCTGTCGTGAAGAACGGTTGAAGAGTTCGCAAACAAAATTGTTGAAAGGTAAGCCTTTCCTTCTTCTTGCTTTTGCTTTTCGATCATAGCGTTAAATCCGCCGATAGTATCATCTTCAAGCCCACCCATAGAACCGCTTTTATCTAAAATAAAAACTATTTCCGTAACGTTATTCTGCTTTTCAACTTTTTCCTGAACTTCCTTAGGCATACCGCAAGGTTTAACTTCGCTAATTTTCTTTGACATAAAATAAAATCTCCTTAAATAATTTTTTGTGTAAGTTTTACTTACGCCCATATTATACACTATTTGATATTATTTTTGGTCAATTGCCAATTTACCTTAAAATATTTTTTAAAATAAAGCGAATATCTTAAATTTTACATTATAAAAGTGCCGATATAAGTCGATTATCGGCACTTTTATTTAAGGTTGTTTTTATTTTAGTTGGTCTTTATAATAATTAAAATTATTACAAAGTTTTTCAATTTTGAATACGATACAACAATGCAATCATTTGGCAATAAAAACATTTTTAATTACCTTTTTAGAAGATTATTAAATAAATACATTTATACTACTTGCAAATTAATATGTTTAATGTTATAATATTAAAAATAAATATGTTTTTTAATTCTATTTTTAACTCATATTAAGCACATAGTTGTTTTTAAATGGCATCATTTAATGTTTTTCGTTCATTTTTAAAATATTATACAACAATTTAAGGAATCATGCAATGATTAAAGATGTAATATATAATCCGATAACTAATACCTTTACAGTAAAAAATAGAGACGGAAATGTAGGTCTGGCGAACTTGATGTGGCATATAACGGGAAAATGCCTGCTAAATTGCCCTTATTGTTTCGCACATAAAAACGCAGAAGAATTTGATATAAATAAAATAGATAATTACATAAATATATTTTTAAAAAAAGGAGTTCAAAAAATAGATCTTTCTGGCGGAGAACCTTTACTATATAAACAATTACCCACGGTTTGTAAAAAATTAGCAAACGCAAATATTTATTTCACCATTACCACATCTGCTTACGTTGATGATGTAGCCTTAATGTGGCTTGCTAATAATTCAAAAATGTTTTCTAGAATTATTTTTTCTATTAATGCGCCTATAAAAGATATTCACGAAAAATTGAACAGTGCAAAAGATAGTTTTGATAATATTGTTACATATTCAAAAAAAATTTCAAAAATATATAATAATATAAGAATTAATACCGTTGTAACAAAAGAAATTATTTCAAATGAAATTATTCAAACGTTTATTTCCTTAATAAAAGAAATTATGCCTCTAGAATGGTGCATAATTGAACAATATAACGGAAATAAGGAAACTGAAGATGCATATAAAACATTTGTAGATAAAATAAAAAAATCTCAAATCGACAATATAAATATTATTTATAGAACCACTAACATTTATAATGATTATTACGTATTACAACCAAATGGTGATATTTTTATAAGAAATGATCCTTTTAATAAAATTAATATTGAGGATTTAAAATAATAATTTAAACACAGAGGAGAAAGTATGAAAAACATTAAAATATATTCAAAAGGAAAGAAACAATGGCAAAAAACGACAAAAAGATGGTAGAGCAAATCACCTCAATGGATGAGGATTTTGCTAAATGGTATACCGATGTAGTTAAAAAGGCAGACCTAATTGACTATTCAAGCGTTAAGGGCTGTATGATTATCCGCCCTTATGGCTATGCAATTTGGGAAAACATCCAAAAGCTACTAGATGCAAGATTTAAGAAAACAGGCGTAGAGAATATCTATATGCCAATGTTCATTCCAGAATCCTTGCTACAAAGAGAAAAGGATCATGTTGAGGGCTTCGCACCTGAGGTTGCTTGGGTAACCCACGGTGGTAGTGAGCCACTTACTGAAAGGCTCTGTGTTCGCCCAACATCTGAAACTCTTTTCTGTGAGCACTATGCAAATATCATTCGTTCATATAGAGACCTTCCGAAACTTTATAACCAATGGTGTAGCGTTGTTAGATGGGAAAAGACAACACGCCCATTCCTCCGTAGCCGTGAGTTCTTATGGCAAGAGGGACACACAATGCACGCAACAGCTGAGGACGCAGAGAACGAAACATTACAAATGCTAAATGTTTATCAAAGTAAAACGCAAAAACACTTCCCAGCAATAGGAAAGAAAATGTTAAGCATATTGGTCGATAATTAAACCACCTTTCTTTCATTTATTGTTATTATAACATAAATTTTTAAAGAAATAAATAAATATACTTGAAATTTT
>JAFUJK010000014.1 GCA_017468205.1 Clostridia bacterium | reverse complement strand
TTATGAGATTTTTAACACAACAACAGGAAGCGGTAATGGTTCAGACACCAATGGCTTATGGGGCTTAACAGCCACTGATAACGCTTATACCAATACGCGTATTGATACTGGCGGGTCTAGTAACTCAAATGATAATGGGGGATATTCGCAATATTGCTGGCTGCGCTCCGGCTACTCTAACCTTAGCTACAATGCGATGCGAGTGGACTCCTCGGGCTCCGCTCGCCTCGGCGGTGTGTACTTTAGCAACGGCGTCCGTCCTGCCGCTCACATCTCACTCTCAACACTAGCCAGCTATGCAGCTACAACTGTAACCCTAAACCAACAAAGCGGTTCGGGCGGTACTTCGTCTGTATCTTGTTCAGGCGGTTCGGCAATGCCTAGCATCACAATTCCAACGCGCGCTGGATATACTTTTGGTGGTTATTACACCAGTACAAATGGTGGTGGCACGCAATATTACACTGCAACAGGAGCAAGTGCAACAAACTATCCGTCAAGCGGTGGTCCAACAACCTTATATGCAAAGTGGACGGGAAATACATATTATGTAAAATACAATGCGAACGGCGGTTCGGGGACGATGTCCAACTCAACTCACACATACGGCACGGCAAGTGCTTTAACAACAAATGCTTTCACACGGACGGGATATTCATTTAGTGGTTGGGCAACATCAAATACGGGAGCGGTTGCATACTCCAACGGCGCGAGTGTTTCCACACTCACAACTACGAGTGGTGGAACATATAACCTATACGCCGTTTGGACTCCAAATCCATATACAATAGCACTTCAAACTAACAACAGTGATTTAGGAAGTGTAACAGGTGGCGGAACATTCAATTATGGCACGGAACAAACATTTTATGCTTGCCCAATTTCTGGTTGTGGTTTTATGTACTGGATAGACGAAAGCGGTAATACTTACACGGCAAATCCATTAACAATAACTATAAGTGGTGATGCGACATTTACTGCAATTTTTACAAATGGAGTAATGGATGGTATCGCTTGTATGGCAGAGGCTGGCGGGGAAGTACGAATGAATGGCTACAACGACAGCGACACAACCATACATTTTAGTGCGGTGGCATATGCAGGTTATACTTTTGACGGCTGGTACATATATGGCGAAAGCACAGCATTAAGCACGGAATGGAGTGTAGACCTCGAAAAATCAGCAATAAATAACAAATTAATAGTTGCAAAATTCAGTGAAACGAATGTGCAAGTGAATACGGAAACAAATAATACGGGGAATTTGACATAGCCCCCCCGTGTCATTATGAGGAGCGAAGCGACGCGATAATCTCGGCGTCAAAGTCGCCGCCACGGGGGACAAAAGGCGAGAAGTATCTTAATTACTGAGATTTCTCGATGCGTCCTGCGGACTTACTCGAAATGACAAAGAGGCGAGATTGCCCACAATAAGTATAATAAAGAAAATATTAAAAAAATAGCGAAAAATCCGCTATTTTTTAATTTTTTTGGCAAAACTGTTCCAAATCAAATGAAATTGTGATATACTAATCTATATCATGGTGTAGCGCAGTTTGGTAGCGCACTTGGTTAGGGACTAAGGGGTCGCGGGTTCAAATCCCGCCACTATGACCAGTATTTCAAGTTTTTTTATGATATTTTCTTATTTTTCCGATATAAATCGGACTTTTTTTGTGTTTACCTATTTACTTTTTTATTGTTGTATGATATATATATAATATATATGAAAAAGGAAGATGATTATGATATTTAAAAAGAAAAAACAGCCTTTTTTGGATAAAGAAAAGGCGCTTGAAACACTGGTTGTTCACGAGTTGCAACCATATTTGAAAAGAAGACGAAATTTGATTGGTGAAATTAAAAAGATTATGTACGATTTGCAACAATTACGTTCATACAAGCCAAGTGATAGGGCCTTGTTTATGAATGATATTGTTCAAACATTAAGTTATAGATATGGTGAAGATATTCACGAAGAATATTTGAACAATTTGCGCACTTTTGATACCCAAAAAGGTGATTTGCAAATAGCATCTTTTAATATTGCAATTCAGTCTATTTTAAATCAAAAGAAATTGCCTGATGATGACTTTGTTGAAAACTACAAGCGAAGATATGATATGATTCAATCAAAGAAGAAAGAAAAATTAAATGAAAAGAAAAATGAAACTTTGTGTGCTAGTTTGGTTGTAGCAATGGTTGCGCAAGTTTTGCTAAATAGCCAAGCTGAAATTTTGTCAAATAGTTTTGGAAATAGCGCATTAAGCCTTGCGCTAGGTGGAACTTTATATTATGCTTTAACACGTACCATTCCCCAAGCAAAGAGCAAAAGAGAGAAGGAAACGCTTGATGCTGAAATAGAAGTTTATAAATCTATGAAATATTATGCAAAAGCAAATGTTAAAGAGTTTAAAGAAAATGAATTGTTTTCGCTAGATTTGAGTTATAATAAAGGTAAGTTTGAGTTAAAATCTTGCACAGAGGCGAATTTAAAAGATGCAAAAACAAAAATGGTAAGTTTTACTCCACTAGAACTTGCTTTGCAAAAATAAAAACTATTGACATTTTGTAAAAATGTGATATAATATCCCTAGAGTCGTGGGAACTTGCAAATATAGCATTGTACCGGCGTAACATTGTTATGTTCCGGAAACCACAAACAATAAGCACAACATTATTATTTGTTGTGTTTTTTTATTTCTGTGTGATTTTGAGTCTGTAAAAAAGCCCTTGAAATAGGCATTTTCTACGATTTGACACAACTTTTTGGCAAAAATGCGCAAAAAAACAAAAAACTCAAAGTCGTGTAATTTTTAACAAAACTTCAAGTTTTTGGCTTACCTAAGCCATTTTTGATTGGTGTCGAAGGCTGGTGCGACGCGTTAAGAAAACAACACGGGCGTGTTGTTTTTAGTCAAAGCGGACTGCAATCTTGCATTGCATGCTGGCGTGAGAGTGGGGCATCTCGAAACGGTGCGAACCATTGGGGGGCGAGTCCGCTCCATATCCTGCTCACCAAAATTTATTGTAATTTTATGTCGAAAACAACTAATTTAATAACAAAAAACACCCAAACTTTTAATTTGTTTGAGTGTTGCGTTTTTATAAAGTTCTTTCTTCTTGTTCATGTTTATTTTCATTTGTTTTAGTAGTTATATAATCTTCAACCACACAAACGAAATCTTGTCCGAGCAAATCTTCACATGCACTATCTAGAGTTAGTTTATGAGTTTTATCCAAATATACTTGAAGTTTATTTAGCATTTCGACTTGTGTTTGGTGATTTGTTGCTTTTTCAAAATTCCTAATCCATTGGTCTGCGACAATTCTACCGACTACATATCTAAACATATAAGAACTGCATTTTTCATCGTCATGCATTTTTTTCACTCGATCGACAAGTCTGTTTTGATTATTGTTCTGCAAATCCTTAACCAATCTATCCAAACTTTCATAACTCACAGGGCATGGAAGACTTTTTATTATATCTCTTTCTTCTCTAATTAGTTTAATTTCACTTAATAAACTTGCCTGTTGACCTTTCTCATAATTTTCCAAATCTTCATTTGTGTAAAGTCCTTTTTTTACCAAAAATCTATTGAAAAGTCGTTCAATTATAAGGATTTCAATTTCACCAACACAGTCCCTTTCAAAACTTTTTTGCATATATTTATCAATCTCTTGTTCTGGAACATTTGAACGTATCATTTCAATTAAATGTTGATGATGAGAGCTTAGAGCATGACCTAGTTCATGTGCGGTTGTTCTCAAATCATCAAGAGAATTGTGGATATAAACATTAAAATCAAGAAAAGTGTGTTTTCCTGAATGACCAACACTACTTGAATGATTGTCTCTCTTTTTTACAGAAATAAAATTAACATGAGTCCCACCATTGCTATCAATAAAATAAGGATGTGTTTTGTTAAGAATTTGTCTAACTTGTTCCGCTTTTTGTGGCATATATAGTGAAAAGAATTCATTCATACAATTTGAAATATTTTGTTCGTTTAATTGAATATCTCTATCGTGTTTCGATTGTTCAAATATTATAGTATCTTCAACTTGAGCAATTAAATCTAGTAATGATGTGTTATTTGTATCTGGCTCTGTTAAAAATCTTAAAAATCCATGAGCATTTACTTTTGCACACTTTGCATCAAACTCTTGAGCATACTGTTTTGTCACCTTAAATTTGAACATATGTAATTCTCCTTAATCAAATATATTGTATCATAAATAGTAAAATTTTGGAACTATTTTATTGCAAATTTTGTCAAGGGGCTGATTTTTCTTTTGTTTTGTGTTAATGTTAGGCAAACAAAGGAGTATTTTGTATGACAAAGAAAGCAGTTATTTGAGAAGTAATTCTTTATGATGATTACTTTGATATTGTTTTCAATGCAAGTGAAGATAACACACAAAACATAAAACTTGAAAATATAGAAGATTACACTAATCTTGAAAATGCTTTAAACAATAAAAAAGAACAACCCGAATACTCTGGTTCGGATTGCTCTCATTTGGTGCCGAAGGCTGGCGCGACGCGTTAAGAAAACAACACGGGCGTGTTGTTTTTAGTCAAAGCGGACTGCAATCTTGCATTGCAGGCTGAGTGAGAGTGGAGCATCGCGAAACGGTGCGAACCCCTGGGGTCGAGTCCGTTGCTTTTCAAGCAAGAACACCAAAGGTGTTTGCCTTCGCATAAAAAAACCTAACCAAACGGTTAGGTTTTTGTGGTGCCGAAGGCCGGACTCGAACCGGCATGAGGTTGCCCTCGGCAGATTTTGAGTCTGTAAAAAAGCCCTTGAAATAGGCATTTTCTACGATTTGACACAACTTTGACACAACTTTTAAAATAAATTTTTGCAAAAGTATTGACATTTTTTATAAAAATGTGATATATTAATGGTGAGGTAGGGAGATACTTTGTATTTTAAATACACTGCACGGCGTAACATTTTGTTATGCTCCGTAATTCTCCCAAATGGGAATAACCTTGCATTAGCATTGTATCCATAAACTTTGTTTATGGTGGTTCCCGGAAATACAGCAAGTAATTTTTAATGCTTGTTGTATTTTTTTATTTTTGTGTGGATTTGAGCTTTGTTTAAATCTTTTCCACTAACAGCAAATTCTGGTTGATTTTTAAATATTTTAGAATCAGTAATACTTAAAGGTTTACCAGACATTCGATTTTTTGTATATTGCCAAAAATCAACACCAGTACGTTTTGTTAACCCAGGATAGTTTTGATTAATTTCTATTAAATGTTTGTCTGCATTACGACCATTTTTATCAAATTGTTTTATAGATTGTAGTTTAGACACGGTTACATGTGAGCCTTTTTGTTTTGTTACAAGATATCTACGTTTTTCTTTTGTTTCTACATCTATGTATTTAGTGTTCCCGCAGAAAACATATCCGACAACATTGTTTTCATTAGGTTTTGTTTCTGTTTGTATAGGTGCTTTCTTTTTTCTAGAATTGGTTGTATTACGTCTAATCTTCGGCTTTTTCGGGCGCACTGTTCGTACTTTCGTTATATTGTAATGTTTTGTCATTGTCTAAATCCTCCTGTGTATTTTCTGGTTGTTCTTCTTTAATGCTTTGTTCGTCCTCGATATCGATGTCGTCAGCCTCCGCATCTTCTTCGATACGCTTACGCGGGCGCCCACGTGGGCGTTTTTCTTGTGGCGCTTCAAGCAAATTAAATAACACTTCTTGTATCAACTGCAATTCATCAAGTTTATCTTTTAAATTTGCGTGATGTGTTAGTTTTTGCTTTAAAGCCAGGTCGCTCGATGTTTGCTTACTCATTGTTTGATTCATATTATCAGCAATCAGCATTATATCTCTTTGCAGTTTTTCCATATATTTTTCGATTTCAGTTTTCTTCATATCGATATGATTGAATTGTTGCCTTCTGATGCGCAACTCTCGCGCCTCACGAAGTTGCTTAATTTCGCCCGCAAAACTTGGCTCATATTTCATTAAAAAGCGAATTTCAGCATTTGCATTTTGTGTATTTTTATTTTCCAAATAACGTACAATTTGCAGATATCTATCTTGCATATACTTGCGCAGTTGTTTGATTGTTTGTTTTGTTTCTTTGTCCAACTTGTCATTTTTTGTTTTAATCATGCGGTTGCCTCACTTTTTTTAATTCTATTGCCGTTTTTATCAAACATTTTGTCATATTCAGCCTTATATTCGCGTGTGTTATCGTCAAATAAGTCTGCATGCGTATAGTTAATCCAGTACTCTCCAGTGCCGTATGTAAATCGAGTTTGAAATAATCGATATTTACGTTGAATGATGTTATTGATGCGTTGTTTTTCAAGATAATAGTAATAAGGCATAGATATGTAGGAAGGAAGTAGTAATTTCAAAAAGTACATTGTTTTGTCTCGAAAAAATAAATTTTCACGAAATGCTAAATTTTTATCTATGGTGAAAAACGCTGGCAATATCAGGTTTAAAAGATTTAAGGCTAACCTTAGGATTTTCCCTCTGCGTCTAAGGGATACAATAGTTTGTAAGCAGTGCACAATCGCGTATCCATTTTCTCGAATTCCGATAAAGATATCTTGTCCATCTTGCTCCGTTCCAAGAATCCATCCATCAGTATAGTGTCTGTTTTTCTTGGAGTTTTCCTTTGCGTTTTTCTTCCGTTCTACAGCATCGTCATCGTTATTGTTATATAAGTCTTTACCATAGGTAGAACTAATTTCATCAATGCAGAATATAGCCCCTTCGACAGCTTTTTTGTCCATTTCAAAATAAGGTTGCAACACTTGATTGCGTTTGCCTGTAGTGTAATCAATATATTCAACGTTTGCATATACTGGTAATTTATTTTTCTTTTTCAGCCAAGCATTTTGCTCTAGATAATCCTGGTTCATATACTTGAGATAACGTTTATTTTTCTTAATGTTTTCATCTCTCTTATTTACAAGAAACTTTGCGAAAAGGTTCATCATTTTAGACTTGCCTTTTCCTTTATCTCCCATAAATACTATGGTTCTATCATTTCTCATTTGATTTAACAGTGGGTTATCAAGAGTAACGTGTGAATATCTCCACTTCAATTCTTCTAGTCTTTTTTCCTCGCGTTTCTTCTGGCGCTTTTCATATCCAACCTTCCAATAGAAAGCAAATATTTTTGCGAACCAGGTCAGTGCAAAATATCCAGCCAAACCAATTGCAATATAGTATAATATTATGTCCAAAAAACTACCCCCAGCGCGCCGAAATTATATATACTTTAGTATATATAATATTTTTTAGGCGATTTTTTTAATTATTTTTTTAAATTAAAAATGAGTGTTCAAATTAACCGAACACTCACTTTAAAATGCGATGAGACAGAGTAACATTTTTAAATGAGTATCTGTTCATTCAATTTTACTGTTTTCCAGTAATATACACAGAACCGTCAGCATCAATCAAAATGCCAGTAGCTTTAAAATTGTTTGGCTTCTTTGTTGGTTGTTTTTTGTTTGTTGCGGTTTTCTTTGTAGCCTTTTTCTTTGTTCCAGAAGTCTTTCGCACTTGAGGCTTTTTAGCCTTTACACTTCCAACTTTTTTTACGTTTGATTTCTTTGTTGTTTTTTTAGTAGCCATAATTTTTTTCTCCTTAAATTTAATTATATTTAACGTGATACATACACGCTGTAACTGATAAGTTGATTTGCATATATCGAGTCACGGAATTCTGGTAACTCTGTAATTAACTGCGCGTAGAGTTCGTCAGACACGACATACGTTGGTGTCATATTGTCGTCTCGAGCGTATCGATATGCTTCAATTCCAGAGCCTGTTGGATAGGTTGCCAACGATTTTAAAAATACTGTAACATTGTTCTTTGCGTCTTCGCGATATACAAGCATCTCCGAATTAATTGTTTTCAACGTGGTTGGCATATTGATTGTGATAGGTTGAGTTGTTTCTAAAGCCTCTAACGTGCCAGAAACCGCAATTACACCTTCCGCGATATTAATTGTTTTTAGTTGGTCAGCATAAGACTCGAATGCTGAAAAATCTACTGATTTTACGCCAGGTGTAGTTGTGTAGGTATCACCAGTTAAAACATCTGGATAAACGTATTTAAGCGTTTGTGTTGAGGTATCAATTAGTTCACCATTTTTCGATGTCCACGTGCCAAATTGCGCGTGGTCTTTGTCGAAGCTTAACACAACACCATCGCGAGCAAGTTCGCGCCAATTCACGTTTGTACAAGTTGAAGGAATATGTAATGCTTGAATATTTGTGTTCATAGATTGAACGGCAACAATTTTGATGTCTTCGCCTTCGATGTATGATTGAATTTTTCCATCGTGCTTGATGGGGAACAAGTCTTCTTGTTCTTCAACGCTTAATTGCATAATCGAATCAATTACTTGAATTAATTCCTCTAACGATTTTGCAGTGTACAGCGAATCATCTGAACACAAGAACGAGTACGCAAATATTTGCTCACTGAAATCGCCAGAAAATTCAGGGTCTTGCGTATAACGCTGTTCTATCGTATCAACATATTCTCTAAATTCTCTTGCATCGTTAAATGTGTATCGATGGTTTACTAATTGCCCCAACGATACGGTTTTTGGTAACGCGATTTCTGTATCATCGCCATAATAACCAGTAACTCGTAATTCTTCACCAAAAAGCTTTCCAACGAGTTCATAACCTGTTTTTAAAACTTTTGGTTGAGTCGTTGATGTACCAAAAATGAAATCTTTTGCGCCAGGCACACCATAAACGATACCACCAGCGACTACAGCAGTTCCTGCAACGCATGCAAGAATAGTTGCGGTGGTTTTTACTGCTTTACTTTTTTTCTTGTTTTTTCTCATAATTTTCTCCTTGAATTTTTATTTTAAGCGACATACTCGCTTAATGGTTTTGCGGTGAATAATTGTTCACCAGCACTTTCAAGCCAGGTCTCATCAGTGAAGTATACAGTGACAAGTTCATTTGCTGGCAATTTATACCAAATTTTGAATACAGTTGTGTCAGCCTTTGCAGTACGGACAATTAAAGTACGCAAAGCAATATCTGTTGTTCCGTCCCAGAATACATAATCACCTAAGGTCAATACAGATGCAGGCAAATCAATTGTTGTGCATTTTGCATCAGCAAATGCATAGGAACCTATAGTGGTTAGTTTGCTGTTTTCTTCAAATGTGATTTTTGTTACATTACATTTTTCTGAAGTAACAACTGTCTCATTGTAATACAATAATTTTTCAGGAATAGTTGTAACATCAGCACCAATAATAAGCTCACAACCGCTTTCAACATTTACACCCAATCCAGCAAATAGCGATTCGTCACGAATTGTAGTTCCGTACGATTTTTCAAGATTACAGTTGTAGTAAACTTTTTCAATATTTTTCATTGGATGCCACTCATTATCACTACGAGTGTTCACTGATATGCTCGTTATTGTTGATGGTAGTGATAGTTCTGTAATTATTGCATTGCATTCGTTGCCAACAAAATACAATTCAAAACATTCAACATCATAAACAGTGCCATTTATTGTTACTGATTTTGCAATATCACAAATTCCCGATGTTCCAAAATAGTTCTGCACTGATATAACTCCTTTAGATGGTGATACGCCATATACAACACCATCAATTATCAGAGAGTTTTTACCCATCTGTTCATAAAGTGCAATCTCTGTTGATGCATAAGTGGTTGAAGTTTCGGGGTATCGAACATAGGGCAGAATGGTCCCATTTGGATTATTACTAAAATAAGTTGCAAAATCATAATTTATGGTTTTAGAACTTGTCCAAGGAGTAAGTTCAACCCAACCTGCATCAGTTATGTGTTTTAACGAGTATTCATAATTATTGCCACTAAAACTATCGAGCTCAATTAAATTTGCATTGAAGTTCATAATAGCAACATCTTTTGTGTCAACAGTGCTTTCATTTACAGTTTTGTCAGTCGTGATAGAAATTTCTGCATTTGGTGATTGCAATTGAGTTTGCGTTTCTTTGTAGTGGGCAAAAATTGTGTAAGTTGTCGCAGGATTTAAGCCATTGAATACGTTGCAGTCTTGCCAAATTACGCCATCGAGTGAATACTCTGCGTTTTCAAGTGCGGTAACAGTGATGCTATCGGTTGTCACTTCAACGCATTCAATAACTGGTGCAGTTTGCTCGGTTTTTTCCGTTGTGATTGTAATACTGTTAGCATCGCCAACATAGTGAGTAGCGGTTTCTGCAAAACGAGCCAGTACTGTGTAAGTTGTCGCAGGATTTAAGCCCAAAAATGTTGAATCTACTTGCCAGTTTGAGCCATTGTCAATCGAGTACTCAACACCCTCAATTTCATTGAATGTTATACTACTAGAATTGATTTCTATAACTGAAATTGCAGGAATTTCTGCTTGAGTGTATTTAGGTGTTGTGATAATCAACGTTTTTGGTTCTGAAGCATACGAAGTCGTAGTTTCGAGCGTACGCGCATACACAAGATAAGTCGTGTTTGGTGCTAATCCAGCGAAGATAGGGCTTGATTGATAATTTACTCCGTCTATTGAGTACTCAACAAAATCGTCTGTTGATTCAATCGTAATAGATGTTGGTTCAACTTGTTTTGCTTCAACGTTTGGTGTTTGAAGTACAACATATTTAGACGTTGTCGCGACAATCGTAGTGCTATCGCTGGCTGGAGTTGCTCCATTTTGTTTTAAGCGCACTTTTATTGAGTATTCTGTGTTTGGCTCTAATCCTGTAAAGACGTTGCTGTCTTGCCAAATTACGCCATCGAGTGAATACTCGGCGTTTTCAATAGGCTCAACGGTCAAACTAGTTGCTTTTGCGCTTGTCTTCACTCCTACAGGGGCATCTGGCTTTACAATTTCCTGGCTTGTATTTTGTCCAATCGAATCAATTTCTGTACGAATGCCTGGCACACCATAATACAACCCTGTAAATGTACCGCCTGCAACCACTGCTGTAATGATTACACCGCATACAATTTTAGTTGTCTTTTTCATTTTTACTCCTTTTTTAAATTTGAAAGCACTCGTACTGCTAATGGTTGGAGGTTCTTTTTTAAGAGCCTCCCGAAGAAATATGTTAAGCAAGATTTAATGTAATGTATAAGTTATTTGTTATCAGTTCGCGATATGTAGAACCATTGTCGTTAACAGTTATGCCAAGCCACACGTACATATAATTTCCAGTCTCTTTTTGCTCTTTAAACGACCAGCCCGTATTTTCTAATTCAATATTGATGTAAAATTTTCGTGCTGTTCCGTCTTGAGCATATGCTGTTGCTTCAATAGTTTCAGTTTTAAACATATCGTTGTTATAAGTGTCTGGCGCAAAATCATTGTTCAAATTTAATGTATATGTTACATTGTCACATATAAAAGAACAATTTCCACGCAAAGATACACCATTAATACGTCCAAAATTTTCGCTTATTAACGAATCTTGGTCATAAACTTCATAATGCGTTTGAACAGCAACCAATTTGTATTCCGTTAGCTCCAATATCTCATAGTTGGCTTTAAACGTTTTGTTTTAAATTATGTACGATTGAACGCTAGGAGACCAACCTGTAAACTTGTATCCGTCTACGAGTGGTGGTTCTGGAGCAGTAAGAACTTCACCAATTCCCACGACTTTTGATTCGATAATTTCGTCATCAAAGCCGACAAAAATTGCATCAACTGCTATAGTTTCCCATTTGCCGTAAAAAACAGTATCTTCAATCAATTCCATTGATGTTAATTCATTGCCGTTTGAATACCATCCAACAAAACCTAAATATGTCGTATTTTGAGGAGCAGGAACATCACCACGCAATAGTGTGTCGCCAGAATTTAAAACCTTTGTGTAATATACTTCGCTTGAATCTTCATTAAGATAAAATGTTGCAGTAACCGTTGTTGTTACTTGATTCAATTGCTCAATATAGTACTCAATATCAGCTTCGAGGATAGCAATTTGCGAGTTTAGACGAGTTATTTCATTTTCGAGATTGACAATTGTTTGCTTGTCTTGAGAGTTGGTTAATTGATATTCTTCCAACAATTCGTTTTTCTCGGTCAATTCACTTTCAACACTGTTTTTTGCAGATGTCAGAGTGTCAATTTGAGCTAGTAATGTTGCTTTTTCCACGCTTTGATTTGTTGTTGCTGCTTGATATCCTTTATCGTAGTTTGAGTCCATTTCTTCCTGTGTATAAAATTCTTGGTTGGTTAAGTTTATTGTTCCAGTTTTTTCATCGTAAAAATAGCAAAGAGCAATAAATACAACAATTAGTATGCAACTCAATAATGTTGCTAAAATGTTAGCAAAACTAATCCTCATAAACTACTCCTTCACAAAATAGGTAATGCTTGCATTTGATGACACGGCACTTATGCCAATTCCACTTAATTCGTCAGCATCAGCTTTGAAAAAATAAACATTAATATTTGCACCAGATTTTGTAAGATACAAATACATTTTTTGCTGTATTGTAGAGCCAGTCGAGCTTGTACAAGTAACATCAATAACAGAAGTGTTGCGAGTTAGTCCGTCACTATAACCAGCAGATTTATACTCAATCTCTGTGTTATCAAAATATGCTGTATTTCCGTCCAAAAATGTGATACTTCCGTTTAAAACAATCTTGCTAATATTTTCGCTATTTACGCTAAAATTAGCATCCACAAAAGAAGCATAAACAGTGTTTGCATAGTTTAATTGCTCGACATAACCAACCACATTTTCCTCGAGTTGTTCATATGTGGCGGTGAAAATCATATTACTGGTAATAATCTCTGGGATTTCTGGACTCCAACCAGCAAACACATAACCAGATTTTGCTGGTGCTTCTGGCGCAACAATGCTTGCACCTTTTCGATACTGCTGGATTTCGATGCAATTATTTTCGTCATCCAAAAATGTTGCAGTACAAGTTGTGTTAGTGGTGGCTTGTGTAGGTGTATATTGTGCATCTATAATTCTCAAATTTAACCCATTGAATTGAAGATATTCAAGAAAATACGACTGTTGCAAAATATTGTTCGTGTTTGAAATCACAATATCCACTTTCGATTGATAAAATTTGAGTGTTACATCAAGTTGCATTTGCAGATTGTTGTTACCTTCGAGTGTGTAGTAATTGATGTTATGTGTAGCGGTTAAAATTCCCGCCGTGCTGTTTTCATTCGTGCAAGGCAAGTTGTTTATCAGTACATTGTACTTATTTGTATTTCCGTCAAATTTAATTGATTTTGGAATGCTTATTTCATATTCGTAGCCAGTGTCTGTTTTGTAGAAAATCGCATCGGATAAATCACAGTCAAACACGTTGAAGTCGGCGTAAATATCGTGATAATTCACAGTGCCGAAGGTCTCACTTTTGTTATTGTAGTGGTCAATTAACATAACAGCACAATAAACGCCAGCACAAACAACGGCAATTAGCAATAATTTCCATAACAACTTGAAAATGTTGGCTAAAATTCTAGAACCAATCATGCAATCACCTCCAGCGTTACGTTATTGTTTGCGATAATCGTGCAATTTTCTGGCAACGTGTAGTAGCTGAAGGTTTTAGCAGTGGACGAAGTAACAACGATTTCGTCTACTGATAAATCACCAAACGCTTTTTCGGCAAAGCCCGTTGCGGTGGTGTCTGTGAGGTCGATATTGATTGTTAAATCGAGATTTTTAGGGTCGAATGAAGAATAATAGTCAATTGCATCTTCATTCAACGATAATTTGCTGTCTTTGAGTTCAAAATCAGCGATAGTTAAATTAAGTTCTGCGTGTGATGTCCAATAATCTTCAGCAATCACACCATCATAAGTCCAGTTCGCGTCATTAGCAACAATATCAAACAACGATTGTTCGTGATTAACCATACCATTTTCAGTCTTGTCGACTAAAATATTGACATACAAATGCTGTTCGTCCGTGTCTGGAACGTGGAATTTAAGGTCATCGGTTGAAAAATATTCAAACGTAAAGTAATCGCTGAGGTCAAACAATAGCACTTGTTTGCCGTACTCAAGACTTTCGACACAATAGTAAACATCGAGCAAAAATTTGTTGATATTTTGATTGCTGTAATAAGTCGCTAGATTGAGTTTTTTCACAATCTGATTTTCAGCATCTTGTGTAATGCGACCTAGTTTACCTTCACCAAAATCAATAATCCACTTATCTTTGTAAGATAGTTCTTGGATAGCATCGTAGCTAACATTGTTTGTTGTGTTGTAATAATATGCATTGGTTGGTGTGTAGGTTGTGAGATATGAAGCTTCAAATAACCCTCCTACGTGTGTTGTACGAGATTCAAATTGTATTTTATCCACAAATTGTATTCCGCTTGAATAAGTTTGTTTGAAGGTTTGCGCCAAAACTTCGTTAGATGTTAATCCTGCAGTTGATGAAGGTAACTCGGGGTCGATGTAATAATTCATTCTTAATTCATACACACGTTCGCCATTTTGCTTTGCGTTGGAAGAGTAGAGTACTTCAATCGGATACTGCTTGTCTTCGCTGTACGTTAAAGAGTCAACCTCGCCGACAGCAATTGTTTGTGGGGGATTGTTTTTGAAGTAGTAAATTGTGTATCCAATCACTCCGATAGATAGCGCAACGAATATGTACAGCAATATCATAAAAATTGCACTTACACGTCTTTCACTAGCTTTTGCTTTTGTGCTAGTTCTTTTGCGTGCTGGCTTCTTCTTTACGCTCCCAGGCATTTCACAATCAACCCCTTCGCGGATTCACTAACATTTACTGCAATCAGCACACTAGCAATTGTAACAGCAGCACCTCCCAAAAAAGCTAACAGCCCTTCAAAAAACTTCATAAACTCCTCCAACGTTTATTTGGTGGAATAGAGTGGGTACGAGCCACAGTAATTCCATAATAACGGCAAGGTAGAATTGCCGTTTGACAAAATTTTCGCGAGAATGAGAAATACTCGCAAGAAGTTTCACACTTCTCTATTAAAGAGTGGGGTGATTGAGTACATGACGAAAAACTCAATCACACGCACACGCATAATTATACACCCACTTTTTCAAAATCGGGGGTTTTTGACCCCTTCTGGCACATTAGAGGCAAAAATTAATACATAGTATTAAAAATTTTTAATTTTTTTTGATTTTTTCACGCACCCCCCTTTGTTTTTTCCTCTTGTTCGTAATAAATCAACCTTAACGAAGCGATACCCGGTTAAATCGGTTTCGTGATTCACTAATTGAAGCGCAATTTCAATTGGACAGCCCGCCCAGCGGGCGACTTGTTGAACATTATCAAAGACAGCAGTGGGTAACTCAAAAATATCATCACTGACCGCCATTATCACAATCTCCCGTTTTTTAGCCATAGCAACCTCCGCAACTAGTTAAATTGCAGTAAAGTTCCTAGCACATAAGCAGGAATGTTTTCTATGCTTTTGTCCTTTGCGATTTTGAATGTTAAATTATCAACAACACGTTTTCCAAATTTATTCAGCAAATTTTCTATTTCTGTTGCACTATAACTTCGAGTGTTGAATTTTATCTCGCCATTTAATTGCGCAAATTCTTGGATTTCGAGTAGTGTATCAACAATAACCAACATTGACAAGCCAAATTCATCACCTTTGTGATACTCGTAATTTTCTCCCAGGAATTTTTTGCGGAGTTCGGGTGAATATTCCTTTGGCTTTTGTCCAGCGTAGTCAGAGAGAAAGAAAATATTATTTTTATTATTATTAACGTACGTATATTCTATTTCTGTTTCTATAGGGTTAGGGTTTGGTTCTGTTTTGGTTTTGTTAGGTTCGGTTTTGGTTTTTGCTAGGTTTCGTTTAGGTTTATCTTTGGTTATGTTTTGGTTATCGTTTGGTTTTATTTCGGTTTCATTTTGGTTATCGTTTGGTTTTGTTTCGGTTATGTCTTGGTTTTGAGTAGGTTCTCCTTCGGTTTCTGTTTTGTTGGTTTTTGGTCTTCCGCCTTTTTTAGCATTTGCTAGCTTGATATCATAAACCTCTTGCGACCTAGCCATTAAATATGTAATTATGTCATAAGCAACACGTAACCCTTCATCGAGTTCACCCTCGTCAGGCTCGGCTCGAGAAAATCCAAACGACAATATTGCTTTGCTTAATTTTGCATAATTTTCGTTACTCAAGTTTTTTTGCATTGTTTCAAAAACAAAATCTTCTGTTAGAACGTTCTTTCTCATATATCCTCCTTATTTTGAATCTAATTCTTTAAGTTGTTTTTCCAGTTGCGAATAAGCCACTAAAATAAATTCGCTTAGGTTATTGTATCCGCATTTTTTTAGATTTGATTTTGTGAGTTCACAAAAATCGCCTCTATCAAGCGCTACGGTGAGCTTATAGGTATTTATACTAGTTTTGCGTTTGGGTGGGTGTGCACACGCGATTTTGGGGCGTGCACATATTGATTTTTGTAATAATTTTAAATCAATTTTTAAATTTTTTGCAATTTTGGGTAAATCTTCATATCTTGGCGCAATTTTATTTTGCTCGATTTTGTTATATGTGGGGCGGTCTATATTTAATAATTCAGCCATTTCGCGTTGTGATACTCCAACATTGTTTCGTGCTTTGCGTAAAACATCAGCAATCATTATTCACCTCTGATTTTTGGATTGTAATAGTATGATTTTTGTTCAAGCTGTGAAATTTTTTCATAAACTTCTTTAAACTTTAAATTTAATTGTTCTTTTTTGATTTTCTCTTGCAAAATAAAAACTGTAATAATTAATATCCAGGTTCCCACAAAAGCTACCGTTCCTAAAGTTTTTAAAATGTACATAGCAATTTCATAATGATAACAGCATAATATGTAAGCCACTAGATTTAAAATTATTGTTAAAATGCTTCCAACAACTGCTCCAATACTGCAAGCAAGTGAGATTTTCTCTTTGCTTTTTATAGACTTTCTTATTAAGATTTCTTCAATATCGTTCATATCTTTACCTCATATATTTTTGTTTTACACATTAGCGCCCAAAGTTGCGCTTTTACTTTTTGCTCTGGATGAAATATCCTAATCCCTCTATTTTTTGTTTGAATTATCAATAATTTCATAACTCCCTCCATATTTTTCCCTTTATTTCATCGATTTCATTTTCTGCTTTAATCATTTTTCTTAATCTCCTTAAATTCTATTGTAAGATATTTTCTTTCTATTTTGCTATTTCTATTTTTGTAGTTACGCGAACTATTGATGATTTTTATTAAATCAGACCTTTCTAGCATATTTAAAAATTTATCAAATTTTTCGAGATTTTCGCTAGTATCAGAAATTCGCATATCTATTCTTTGGTAATCATTTTTTAAATTTTTTTGCTCATAAGCTTGTAGTAGTTTTTTAGCACCTGCTTCAATTTGCGCAATACAATCAAGATGTTGCACCCTTGCAACTTTTCTTAAAGTATCAAATAAATGTATTTCTACAAATTTTTTCATCAAAATAAAAAACTCAACAGCCACATCTTCTTCAGTGCCTTTTATTTCTATAGACGTTCTATCAATTTTAATCATTTATTTTTCTCCTTTTAATTAAAACATATTTTTACATTAAGATGTTAAACGATATAAACCATCCTGTATATCTTTGTGCAATAAGTTTAGAAGACAATGTAACTCCATAGAATCAACCTCTTGTTGGTCAAAAACATTCAACCCACAATCATAAAAATCCGAGCTAATTCGAGATACAGCCTTTTTTAATAATTCAATTAACACATCTTTCGACAATTCGTCCAAAATTGAATAATCCAGGTAATCCTCATCAGTAAGCAAAATTTCTAATCTTTCGACACTAGTCTTTTTTAATTCTCCAATAATTGAACTTTCTAATTCCATTGACATAGTTTACTCCTTAAATTTAAATTTCTGTTTGCCAGGTTAGACCTGGTCTTTTTCATTTTGCAAAAAGCAATTTACAATCGTGTTCAAATCGACTTCAAGAACATCAGCAAGCTTTCGCATTGTCATAATATTTGGAGAACTTTTACCAGCTTCCCATAGTGAAATGCAACCAATTGAACAGTTCAATAGTTTTGCTAATTGTAGTTGTGTTAAAAGTTTTCTTTTTCGCAATATTCTCAACTGCATAATTCCTCCTTATTTGTAAAAAATGTACTATATTGATATTTTCAATATATATATTAAATTCTATATTGAGTTTTTTGAAATGTCAAGCAAAAACTTTAAAATAATTGAAATTTTTTTAAATATCTATAAAATTAAATTGAAAAACTTAAAAGGAGTTGAATAATGCAAAATTTGCAAAATTTAAGAAAAAATAGAAAATTAAAACAAAGTGATGTTGCTAGCGCTATTCATGTTGCCACTAGCACGTATAGTTGCTGGGAAAACGATATCAGTGAGCCTGACTTTGCTTCTTTAAAAAAATTATCCGATTTTTTTGAAGTTTCAACCGATGTGTTGTTAGATAGAGAAAGTCTTACAATTAATAAAATTAATAATACGATTGCGGAATGTAAACATAGATGGTTAATCACATTATCACCATTACAACAAACATTAATTGAAACGATGCTAAAATTAAACGAATTGCAACAGCATAAAGTGCAAGCCTACATGTATGGAATGATAGACTAAAAATTTTATAAGGAGAAAAATCAAATGAGCATTTTTAAAAAAAGAATAAAAGAAAAAACAGAAACTTTACCATTTATTACAATTTCTGAATTAAAAGAAAAATATAATCAAGATATTCAAGATTATGAGCGAACTAAACATTTATTAAGTGAAGATGAGCAATTTTCAAAATTATTAGATATTAAATCGGCCTATAATACGTTAATGGATGATTTTTGTAAAATAATAATTTATGAAGAAAAGAGAAGTGCTACAAATTATAAATACAAAGTAAATACGAAAGATGATAAAAACTTTTATGATGCTTATGAAGATATTATTTATCATATAAATAGAGATATAGAAAATATCGATGACGCTTGTTATCATCAATTAAATGTTGTTGAGGAGGATGAAATTATATGTCACACTTCGCCAAGGGATTCAAATTTGACTGCAATACGTGAACATTTTAAAAATAAGAAAGAATATTTAATACAAAGAAAAAAAGAAATAATAAATAAAAAAGCCTCATTAGATTTTTTTAATACTTAATCTAATGACATAACAAAAACAAAAAATAGAGGTAAACCAATGAGTAACGAATATATTATGTTTTTAAAAAACTGACCGTACAAGCAAACTTATTGCTTACTGATGCTCGCGAGCACTCGGAGCAAGCAAGCTTGCACGCAAAACTAGCAATTAAAGAGGCGCAACTAGCAAAACAACACGCAGACATCGCTGGCAAGGAAGCCGAGCAAGGAAAAAATTGCGCGGAAGTTTTTGATAGTTATTTGGCAGGAAAATTAGATAAACAAGAAAATGAATCTATAAATAATCAAATCGTAGAAATGCCTATTTCTCTAGATAATATCCAAGGAGAAATAGACTTAATGAAAAACATTTCTAAAAGAAAAGACGGGCGTTATATGGGGCGTAAACAAATAAGAGGAGAGAAAATACTAGTTTATGCCTATACGCTAAAAGAATGCGCTAGACTATTAAATAAGGCAATAAAAGAACTTTTAACTAATCATAAAGTAAAAAAAGAAAAGTATCGATTACATGCTTGGATGGATAATTGGTTTATTACCTACAAAGAGCCGTTTGTTAAATATCGAAGCGCGCAAAACATAAAAAATATTGTTAATGAAATAAAAAGTAATTTTGAAAATGTATATTTACATGAAATAACAACCAATGCATTACAACGTTATTTAAATACATACAAAATATCGCGTAAAAAAGAATTCATAGAATTATATTTCAATGCATCTTTGCAAAAAGCGGAGGATATATCGTTGATAGCTAAAAATCCGTTTAAAGCGGTTGTAAAAGCGAAAAGAATTAAAAATGTGCGTAAGCCATTTAATCTAATTGAGCAAACAAAAATAATGAAAGCACTACAAGGCAATTTAATACAACCAGTAATTTTGTTTTATCTGTTGACGGGGGTTCGTAAAAATGAACTCAAAACATTTGATATCGAAAATGATATTGATGCAACAAATTGTACTATACGCATATTAAGTGAAAAGAAAAGAACGGATAATAATTACCGATTGATTGATGTTACACCTGGCTTGATTGAAATTGTAAAACAAAATAATGAAGTGTTTAAATTGAAAACAGACTATATCTATCGTAAATTTAAAGACATATTAGATAAATTGCATATAACTGGTGGCATTCATACTTTGCGCCACACGTTTGCGACAAACCACTACTATCTGGGCACTCCTGCAAAACAAGTGCAAGAGTGGTTGGGACACGAAACAATCGATATAACACAAAACATTTACACACATATAGACAGAACGATAACAAAGGAAGATATAATTAAATTATATAATAATTTATACTATAAAATTTGACACAACTTTGACACAACTTTTTGACAAAAATGCGCGAAAAAAACAAAAAACTCAAAGTCGTGTAATTTCTCACAAAACTTTGAGTTTTTGGCTTACCTAAGCCATTTTTGATTGGTGCCGAAGGCCGGACTCGAACCGGCATGAGGTTGCCCTCGGCAGATTTTGAGTCTGCTGCGTCTGCCAATTTCGCCACTTCGGCATAAGATACAAATATATAATAGCATATTTTTTTGCTTAAAGCAAGAGTTTTTTGCAAATTTTCACAAATTTTTCTTGATTGTTTTGCGAGGAAAGCATTTTTTCATTTTTTCTAGTTTTGCTTAAAATACTTTACTAATAATTCAATATGTTGTAAAATATAATAGATATAATGAATTTTTGGAGGCATCGTGAAAAAGAGATTTGGATTATTTTTAAGTTTGTGTTTGATGGTATGCGTGATGTTTGCAGGTTGTGGGCAAGTTACACAATTGACAACAATTTATGCTGATGGTTCGCGTGCATATACGTACAATATTTCGATTAATTCCAGCACGCTTCAATCACAAGGCATTGACGAGGCTCGCGCGTGGGAGTTGATTGACCAATGTACCAAAAGTTATTGGGCAAGTTATAGCAACGAAAGACCAATATCGGGAGTAAATTTCAGTTGCGGGAAATCTACAACAAATGCTGGGCTTTATCAAATTTCATTATCTTTTGATACTTTTGCTTCCTACTGCGTTTTTCACGGAACAACCACCGAGGAGGTTGCAAAACAGCCAGCGGATATTCGTGAAGGTTTGTTTGTCAGTCAAAATGTGATTGTGGATAGTGAGTTGGATTTGGTTTCAGATTTGTATATCGAAATGAATTTAATTCCAAGCCTTATTACGCAAATTGAGCAAATTTTTGCAAATGAGTTCTTTGGCGGAAATATTGCAAAAACAAGTGCGCTTTTTGGGCAAATTCAAACAAATTTAATCCGCGCATATCCAAGCAGTTTGAAAGTTCGCTCAAATGCGCAGGAAACAACTACATTTCTCGGAGCGCAAGGGGTTATGGAGAGTGAGGCTGACACTATGTACACCGCTCATTTGTGGCAATGTACCCTTGCTGACCCTGTGCCAGAAATATATATCTATCGCAATATTTTTACCGCTAGCAACCGAATTGCGTGGTATGTGCTTGGCTTTGTAATAGCTCTTGTATTTGGTGCTGTATTGTTTGCTGTTCTCGTATACAAAAAGAAAAAAGGGAATTTAAATGTTTCTGAAATGGAAGAAAATGTTGTTGATACCACAGCATCGCAAATTGACGAACAAGAAAATGAAAAAATTGAAGAAAAGTTAGTTGATAATAAAGAAAAAATAAATGTTGACGAAAATTTAACCCACAAAGAAGAAAATAATAGCGATAATAAGGTTTGATATAGAATTATAATAATTAATGACTATTTTTTAGTCATTTTTTATTTTTTTAATAAATTTTAAAAAATGATGTTTTTTATTTTGAAATTTAGACAAAATATTGTAGAATATAACAATATATAACAAAAATCACAAAAAATGAACAAAAAATAATAAAAAATGGGGAAAAGTATGAGTAAAAATAGCAGTGATTTTAATTATACAGCGATGCCGAAAGGTGGTGTAGGGATAGCGCAAGCTTCTATGAATGCGGGGGCTACTGATGTGGCTATTCCTAATGCTGGTGTTTTGGGTAGAACAAAAACAGCACGAAAGAAATCGCCTAATAATTGGACAAAGTCTATCGTGGCTGCCTTGCTTGCTCTTGGGCTTGCTGGTGTTGCGCTCTACTTCATTTTATCCGCTGTTTTAACCCCAAGAATTGATATCGCAGCAGATTGGACGGACGGACTCACGGCACAGGCTGTTGGTGCTGAAACTTGGGAGGGTGAGGGCACTCTTGCGATGCCGTTTGTGCTTAATACTGCCACAGACCTAGCGCAACTTGCGGTAAATGTTAACGCAGGTACCACTTACGCGGGGCAATATTTAACGCTAGGTGCTAATGTAAACCTCGGTGGAAAACAATGGACTCCAATCGGTACAGCAACAAATCCATTTATGGGTAATTTTGATGGACTAGATAAAGGAATTTTCTGGCTAACAATCGCAAAATCTAATCTTGAATATACTGGTTTCTTTGGTGTAACTGCCGGGGGTGTTATTGAAAATATTAACTTCTTCAACCCTTTTATTCGTGCTGTAGGTGATGCTGGAACAGTTGCTGGTATGATGACTGCTGGAACAATCCAAAGTTGTTCGGTTTTAGATTGCAAGAAAGTTTATGGTGATTATATTTATGAAAATGGTGCAAATGAAAATTACATAATTGAACATAGATATTTGCTTGATTCTGGTAATAAATCGAGTAGTCAATCATCAGGGACAACTTCAAAACTCTATTATGAATCTGAAATTTCCGCAACTGGTAATGTTGGAGGAGTTATTGGTTATATAAATACTTCGAATAGTACTACAACTTACGTTTTACAATGCATTGTTGATACTGGTTCGTATGAATCAACTAACAATAACTGTGGCGGTATTGCTGGTGAATCGCGTGCTTATGCAACAAACTTGACTGGTAGCGACTGTAGGGCAGTAATAGCGGCTTGCTTAGTCTGCTTTGGTGATTTTACAAGTGGCTCGGGATATGGTGTTGGAAATATTGCAGGTCTAGTTCAAGCAGGGTCGCAAGGAACCTCTTATAAATCTGGTAACTCAGATATAAAATCATGTTTGGCATATTCTACAGCTTTTGGTGGCGGTTCACCTCAAGGTGCAATAGCTGGTGAAAGTGATGCAACTAATAGCCATGGACGTACTCGTTTATATGATAATTATTGGTGGGGTACTGATGGCTCTTCTGCTTGTGGAGGCAATGGGTCTTATAGTAGTCAAGAATATGAAGTTAACAATGTTGAATTGGGTAGTGATGAAGCATATTGTACAAGTTCTTCTTTGCCTAGTGCCTATACCACGGAAGGTTCTTACACAAATGATAGTAACACCTATACTTGGTCTAGTTATTGGTATGGTAAAGCGCCAAGCGATAGCGGATTAAAAGAATCATACTATTTGCCTTATCCAAATGGAATGAGTAGCTATGCTGTGTTAAGCGGAAAATCAGCTTATAACTCATTTACAATTTCATATACACTAAATAGTGGTACAGCGGGCAGTAGTAAACCAACATCATATACTGCATCAGCTTCAAAACAAACAAAAACAGTTTCAAATCCAACTCGTAGCAACTATGATTTTGATGGCTGGACAGTAACTAGGTCGGGTACTTATGGTGGTACTGCGCCTACAATTTCAGGAACAACATTGACAATTCCTGCAAGTTCATATGGTAATATTACTTTGGAGGCTTCTTGGACTGCTTCAACTTATACTCGTTATGTGTATGCTTATTATAACAAAGCGACAGCAACATCTACATATACACAGGGTACAACTGGTGGGTCAGTAGGATTTACATCTTCTTGTGGATATAGTAGTGATTCTGATGAATTCACAAGTTCAAGCCCAACGCGTTATGCAAAGGCTGCAACGGGATATTCATTCTATGGCTGGTATTCTTCTACGTCCTCATCGGCTTCTAGATTAAGCACAAGCACATCATGTTCTTTAAGTAATAGTAGTCTATATGCTCGATTTAACATTAACTCTTATACATTAACAATCAACCCTAATGGCGGTTCATATGGCGGTAGCACAAGCAATTCTACTGTAACTCAATATTATAAAACTACCTATTCATTGAGTACGCCAACACGTACGGGTTACACTTTTGGAAGTTGGTCATTATATAGTGGTTATGGTTCGGTAAGCGGTTCAACTTACACGTTTGGTGCTGGCGCTGGACAAGTTAGAGCGAGTTGGACAGTAAATAGTTACACATTGACGATTAACCCTAATGGTGGTACTTGGGGCGGAAGCACAAGCAACTCGACAAAAACACAAAACTACGCAACAACCCTCGACCTTGGAACACCAACACGTACGGGGTACACTTTTAACGGCTGGACGCTTTCTAGCGGTTCTGGTTCATTAAGTGGAACGACATATACATATGGTGCAGGTGCAGGTACTGTTAAAGCGAACTGGACAATTAATTCATATACAATTACTGCGGAATCAGGTGGAAACGGAACAGTTAGCGGTGGTGGTACATACAACTACAACACTTCTGTAACATTAACCGCAACTCCAAACGAAGGTTACAAATTCGTGAACTGGACAAATGCAAGCGGAACTTCTGTTTCTACAAATGCGTCATACACATTTACAGCAACTGCTGATGTAACCTATACGGCAAACTTTACAATTCAAACTTTCGTTGTTACAGCAACAGCGGGTAATGTGGGCGGAACTGTAACAGGAAGTGGTACATATAACTGGGGTTCAACCGCAACTATTACGGCAACACCAACAAGCGGATATATGATTGACTACTGGGTAGTAAATGGCACAACAGATACTAGTGCTGTGAACATTTACAGCGCAACCATTAAGCAAACTACTACAATCACAGCATACTTCAAAATTGCGCGCTTTATGAGTTCGGCAAATGCTGGTGGTGAGGTTCGCGTAAGTGGTGGTGATTCTGACAGCACATCAGTTACATACGAGGCTGTTGCGTATGCGGGATACTACTTGCTTGGTTGGTATGTTGACGGCGAACTTTACAAAAACGGCAGTACAATTGTAACCGATAAGATAATAACTCTTACGGGTGAAAATGCTCTTGGAACACGCGTAAACGCAGTGTTTGGAACAACAAATGGTGGCACTCCATCAAATGACTATGATGGTTCAACTGGTGCAACTGTTTGTGCTACAACAGGTGGTGAGGCACGTATGAATGGTTATGATTCAAGTGATACGACTGTTCATTTTAGTGCTGCTATCACACAAGAGGGCTATGAGTTTGTAGGCTGGTTTATTTACGGCGAGGACGACCCTATCAGCACTGAATGGTCTGTTGACCTTAACAAGAGCGATATCGCAGGAAAAGTAATTATTGCGAAGTTTGTAAATAACGAAAATCCTTCTATAAATGACGACACTGATAATACAGGTCCTTTGACTTAATTATTGATTTAGTCATATAAATTTATGTTATAGTAAAAAACAAACGAAGAACCACTCGTTTGTTTTTACTTTTTAATACGAGATTGAATATAGTAAGTGTCTTTCTCTTAATTTAGTGTTAATTTTCTTCCTTTTTCAAAACTTTTTTAAATATTTTAAAAAAACTGTGCATTTAATTTGTAATTTTTTGTGATTTTTTGTTATACTAGAAGTGTAATACAAAAAAAGAGGGTATGGTATGTCTGGAAAAATCGAAAAACAAGGAAAGCGCATTGGTTATATAATCGGTGGCATTTTCGCGCTTATTTTGGGCGCGTTTCTAACTATGCTTTATGTGCCAACACTTTTATCAATGCTCTTTGGTATCGACCCAATATGGGATATGACAGAAACGTTCGTAAATGTCTTCGGTGCTAACATAATGGAAATGATTCTTGTATGGGGAACAACGGCTGTGCTAGCAATATTTGTTGGTGTATATTTTGTGTGCTTGTTTGCACGTCCGTCAACAAATAGTACAATGTTCAGATTGTCAGCATTGGCTGGTGCACTCGGACTTTTGGTTCCTGCATTATTTAGTTCGCTTGCTTTGATGTCAGAAGGCGAAATTAATTTGCTAGAAATTGGCAGTTATGTGCTGTTTGCAATGTTTATAATTTCGTTTATATTATACGTTGTGGGAATTGTTGCACGCATTAAGCAGAAATTCCACAAGAACCGCAGTAGCACCGTGCTTGTGTTCTCTGCAACTTTTTGGATGTTGTTAATATTGTTCCCAGCACTCAGTGTTTTGAATTCAATTATGAATGCAAATGTAACATTCTTTGATGAAGCAAGTGCAATAGTTCTTGGCAATCCACTAGGATTAATTGCAATTTTTGCAATAGTTTCAGCAATTTGGATGTTGATTACGTATAAGCATCGCGTGGTGGTTGACTACAACCCTGATACTCGTAATCGCAACGCAAAAGGACGCCCTGAAGTTATGATGGGGGACGGCGGTATGCCTTCAACAATGACCCTTGAAGACTTGGAACACGATAATGTTGCGCAAACCCAAGCGCCAGCATCGCCACGAGCAATGCCACAAGAACAAGCGCGCTTTTCGCACAATTATACACAACAAACCGCTCCACAAAGTTTTGGTTCAGGATTTAGCGAACAACCATACAATCCGCAACCTCAACAACCTCGTCCGATTGTATCGCAACCTGCTCCAGTACAGAACTTTAATCAACAAAATGCATTTAATGCACCGCAAAATGGCTTTAATCAGGCGCCACGTCCAGCAACTCCTACTTTTGCTCAATCGCCTGTAACCCCAGCGCAAACTCCTTCGTTTACTGCTCCAAGACCAAATCCATTAAATGCAAATCCACAAAATCCTTATGCTAGTTTTAATAATTTTACGCAAAACAATCCATACAATCGCCCTACGCCACAAGCACCAGTGCAACCACGTCCAACACCTATTATGCCTCAACAAAATGCATTCCCTCAACAACCGCAAGCGCCTCGTCCTGCACCTATGCCAGCCCAAGCGCAACGTCCAATGAATCCAGCGCAAGCGCCACGCCCAGCGAGCAATCCATTTGTTACTCCAAATGGTGCTCAAAACCCAGCGCAACGTCCGCCTGTAAGCCCATATGGCAATCCAGTAAACCCAACCGCCCCAAGACCAGTAAATCCAAACAATCCTAACAATCCTAACGGGAACAGCGGGTTTTAATGAAAATCCTTGAAACGACGTGCATACGTTGCCCAGTAGGTTGTCATTTAAGGGTAGAAAAGAATGGCGAAAACATTTCAGTTGAAGGCAATCGTTGCCCGCGCGGTGCGGAGTATGGTAAGCAGGAAATGACCGCGCCAATGCGCACTATAACAACAATTTTAAAGCGAAAGAATGGCGGAACTCTTGCTGTTAGAACGAGTAGGGCGATTCCAAAGGAAAAATATTTTGCCGTGCTTGATGCCATTCATTCGTGTGTTGAACCAAAAAATCCTAAATTTGGGGATATTTTGATAGAAAACGTGTGCGACACGGAGGCAAATATTATAATTACTGAAGTTAATTAAAAGAGGAGAAAATCCTCTTTTTTTGTTTTAATTTTAACCAAAAATTAACCCAAAAAAGCATTGTGGAAAAAATGTGGAAAACTTTTTAAAAAACTTGTTAAAATTAGTTGACATTTATCGCGTTTTTATAACATAATGATATTAAGAAAAGGGGCGCGTCGATTCGGAGTAAAAAGGGTTTCAAGTTGACAATTTAACAAAAAAAATAGGGGCAATTTTGGAATAATTTTTAGATTTTGCGGGGTATGCGTGGACTTCCGTTTTTTCTGTATTATTTGAGGGAGGTAACACTATGCGTAATGCTTATTTATCAAAATTAAAAGAGGCAGTTATCTCCATATTACCCATTGTATGCATTGTGCTTTTGCTCGGTTTCACACTTGTGCCGATGTCGTGGCAAACAATGGTGCAATTTTTGATTGCCGCTGTTTTGCTCGTGATTGGTATGTCGTGCTTTACGTTGGGCGCAGATGCTGCGATGCTCCCGATTGGGCAAAATATTGGTTCGTTCCTGTCAAAAACGCATAAAATTTGGCTAATGTTGCTTGTTGGTTTTTTGATGGGGGTTATAATCACCATCGCAGAGCCTGATTTGATGGTTCTTGCTAATCAAGTGCCGGGCATTGGTAACTGGACATTGATTATCGCTGTCGGTATTGGCGTTGGTTTGTTTATGATGTTTGCTGTAATGCGAACGCTATTAAAAATTCCATTGCATCTAATCTTGACACTTGCATACATTGCAATATTCGTTCTAGCAATATTTGTTCCAGCACAATTCGCGCCGTTATCTTTTGACTCTGGAAGTGTTACAACGGGGCCAATAAGTGTGCCATTTTTAATGGCTTTTGGGCTTGGTCTTGCAGCCGTTCGTGGAAGTAAATCGGGCGGTGATGATAGTTTTGGACTTGTTGCGCTTGGTAGCGCAGGACCGATTTTGGCGGTTATGATTTTAGGACTTTTTATTGACCCTGCGACTTTAACAGGTGGTACAACCGAGGTTGCTCAAACCCCTGATACGTTTGGCGGAATTATGATGGCTTTTCTTAATGAATTGCCTCATCACCTCGGTCAAGTTGCGCTTGTTCTTTTGCCAATTTTGGCAATTTTCTTGGTGTTCCAATTTACTGCGCTTAAACTTCCTAAAAAACAAGTTTTTGGAATAATTGTAGGTATAGTGTTTGTTTTTGTAGGGATAACGCTCTTTTTTACGGGGGTTAACGTAGGATTTTTGCCAGTTGGTACTGAAATAGGAAGTTCTCTTGCGGGCGGTGAAAATTCGTGGTTGCTTCTTCCAATAGCATGTGTTATTGGCCTTGTAATTGTGTTGGCTGAACCTGCCGTTCACGTGCTTACTAAACAAGTTGAAAAGATGACAGAAGGTAAGATTTCTTCAAAAACTATTCTCTGGTGTATGTGTATCGGCGTTGCAATTAGTCTTGGTTTCAGTGCATTGCGTGTGCTTTTTGAAATTCCAATTTGGTACATTTTGGTGCCAGCATATATAATTGCAATAACTCTATCATTTATTGTTCCTAGAATATTTACAGGCATTGCGTTTGACTCGGGCGGTGTTGTAACTGGCGCTATGGCAACAACTTTTGTGCTTCCGCTCATTATGGGGGCTTGCGCCGCAACGGGGGTCGATAGTATGCTGTATGGCTTTGGAACTCTCGCGCTAATTGCTGTTACGCCACTTCTAACAGTCCAAATTCTCGGGTTGATTGTAAAGATTGCAAATAAGAAGAAAATGGAACGCGAAGAAGCAATTATTGAAAAAGATGTTCGCGCGGATATTGTTGAGTTCGATTAAGGAGGTATGTGTATGTCTAAAATGAAAAAAGCACCCTGCAAAATGCTGGTTTGCATCGTGGATAAGGATAAGGCGAGCGTCGCGCTTGATATTTTGAAAAATGCAAAAGAAAGTTTTAATATAATCAGCCTTGTAGAAACGCAGGAACGTTCAAGCGGTATTATGGGACTTAATAGGCAAGAAAGCGTAATGATTGCGGGGCTTGTGCGTTCAGAAAATGCCTCACGCATACTACAAGGGCTTGATTTAGTGCTTTGCCCCAATGATAAGAGTTTTGGCATCGCTTATACGATTAATATGAGCAGTATGAGTCGCGAAACATTGAACTTTTTTATAGCAAAACACAAGGAGGACGTGTAAATGTTTATTAAGGATAATTTTAATCTAGTAATTGCAATTGTTAGCAAGGGCTTTTCTGACCAAGTAATAACGGCGTCAAAGCAGGCAGGGGCAGAGGGGGCTACAATTATTAATGCGCGTGGTTCTGGTGTACACGAACGCGATACATTCTTGGGTGTCGCTATTCAGCCCGAAAAAGAAGTCGTTATGATTTTGATTAGAAAGGCTATTAGAAAAAAAGTTATGCGCGAAATTGTAAAAAATTGTAGCCTTAATGACGAAGGACGTGGGGTTGTGTTTAGTTTGCCTGTCGATGAAATTGGCGGTATCTCGCACTTGATGCAAATTGCAAATAAAACAACAAAAAAACCAGCCAGCAAATCAACCAAAAAGGTTGATGAGAAAAAAACCGAACCAGTAAAAAAGGTCGAAAAAACAGAACCAGCACCAAAAGAAAATGAACCAGAAAAAACTCAAAAATCCGAAGAAAAACAAAAAGAAGAAAATATCGAAAAAATAGAAGAAAAATAAAATAAAAATCATAAAAAAGCCTATTTTTTAGGCTTTTTTTGTTATGCCATTATATTCAAATAATTTTTGCACTACTAAATCATATTTTTTATCATTAACAAGTATCAAGTTTTCCGCTATTATCTTGAATTGTTTATCTATTTTCATTAGATTATTGATATTTTTTATATCATTATATATTGCATTTAGTGAATAGTTATAAAATTCTGCTATTTTAAAGAAATTTTTTAAATCGGGGTAAGTTTTGTTGCGCTCCCAGTTTTTGTAACGTTGTACACGCACACCCAATGCATCGGCAACTTCTTGCGCCGTCAAGTTGTTTAAATATCTAAAATATCTTAATAAAAATGCTAACATAATTTACTCCCTTAGGTTTTTTAATAAAAATATTAAGTTTTATCTTTAATAACACAAAATGATGTTGATTTTTTATGATAAGTTTTGTTAAAGTTTTTACAGAAAATAATAAAATATTGTGTCATTGCGAGGCGGGCAAAGCCCAACGTGGCAATCTCGCTTTAAAAAAAGGATATTTCTTCGTGGAGGCAACAAGTTGCCGAGATTGCCACCTCGCGTTGCTCCTCGCAATGACACGAAGAAATGTATTTTTAAAATACAAAACTAAAAATATTATAATTCGACAATTGTCTAATGTCAAGTATTTTTTCGACTTTTGTTGTATATATTTTATATGAGTAAATTTGCAGAACGACTAAAATATTTAAGAACAGAGGCGGGACTAACGCAAGTGCAATTAGCAAAAGCCCTTGATGGGCAAATAACAAATTCCGCAATATGGTTGTGGGAGTTAGGGAAAAGAGTTCCAAATCTTGATGCGGCAATTTTATTGGCGCAATATTTTAATGTAACGCTTGACTATATTGCAGGTTTAGAGGACGACTAAAAAATAAAAAACCACAGGAAATTTCCCGTGGTTTTGATTTTATACATATTTTTTTGCTATTTTTTCTTGTTTTTTCTCAAATTCTTTACCATCTTTAGTAAGTGAGATAATTTTTTCGTTTCTGCGGTCGTTATGTTCCATTAAATATTCATAACGCTCTGCAACCATTTTTGCCACATCTTCGTGGCTAACAAACAATTGTTCATAAACAACAGATTTGACCTTTTCATACAAATCTTTATCTGCAATTATCTCCATAATGCGCTCTGCATAGTTAGTTGCATCGTTGAGAGCAAGGAAGCCGTTTTGATTGTCCGTAATCGTCCCAGCAGTTACTGAATCTTTGATAAGTAAACAAGGGGTGTCGAATGTTGCGGCTTCAATTTGAGTGAGGCTCGAAGTGTCATATACACTAGGAAATAGCATTAGAGTTGAGCGTGCAAAAATCATTTCAAGTTCAGCATCTTCGACACGTCCTAGCAAAATGATATCGTCTTGAAGTTCGAGTTCTTCAATGAGTTTGCGTAGTTTATTTTCATCAGGCCCCGTACCGACATAATACATTTTAAATTTCACTCCGCGTTCTTTTAAAATTTTGAGAGCCTCAGGTATGAGTAAAATGTTCTTTTGAGATACAAGTCTGCCCACGAAAATAAATACATTTTCAACATTTGCAAGACCCCATTTTTCATTGGCTTGCTCTATGAGTGCGTCAATATTTTCAGGACGTACCTTATGGGTTGAGTTAGGGATTAGATGCACTTTTCCTTTGTAACCATATTCGCGAATTGTGCGCACGCAAGCGTCGTTCATTGTCCAAACTTCTGTTGCTGGCTTAAAGTTTTTCATTATGCTATCAAGAAGCATATGTGTCAAAGCCTCGTTTTTTGTAGCCTTGTAGAAGTCCTGCTTATATTGGCTGTGGAATGTGCATACAAGAGGTATCTTGCGCTTTTTGGCGAGTTTGCAAGCGAAATTTCCCATATTAAAAGGGCTGTGTGAGTGAATAATATCAATGCGTAATTTTTTTATAATAGCCTTAAAATCGTTGTCAATGTCAGGAAACGCCAGGTCATAGTTTACGAATTTAAAGAACATACTGCTCACGCCCAGAACGAGATAATCCTTTGAAATTGTAACTTTACCTTTATGTTTTGGCACGCAAACAACAATGTTATAATTTTGTGATTGCAGGCGTGCGTAGTTGTTTAGGGTTACGATAACGCCGTCCAAAATTGGATAATATGTGTCGCAAAAATAGCAAACTGTTTTTTTGCCGTTACTATTGAATTCTTTAAATTTTTCCAATACCGAATCATAGTATGATTTATTTGCTGGAACGTATCTAGGGTCTTTAATCTTTTTCATTGCCTTCTCCTAATGTTTTTATTATACTACATTTTGCGACAATTTGCAAATCATTTGAACAAATTATAACTTTTGTACAATTTTAGGGTTCTAAAAGTATGACTTAATATGTGTATTTTTATGTAGAAATTTGTGTAAAGTTGTTTTGAGAATTTAAAAAATTAAAGTTGGGATAAATTTTTTTATTTTATATCTTTACAAGTTAGATTTTTTTTGTTATTATCCTTATATAACATTAAGGAGGAATAGTAATGAGTTCGGTAGACCCAGTGACAATTAACAGGCAAGCACTTTTGTGTGAAATGAAGGATATGCCGATGGCTGTTGTATCCAACCTCACATCTAAAATGAAAATATATGAAACTTTACCGCCTGAAGAAAAGGCTGATATGGCTCAATTTTTGTATTGGGGCGCTATGAGTAAAGCGGAAAAGCAGACAGTTGTTGATACGTGGGAGTCTTGCAAAACCGCTAACGCATTTCTTTATTTGGCTTGCGATTCCTTTCTTAAACGTGATGAAGCAAAAGGGTTAAATTATCTAAAAAAATCAGCTAAACTTGGCAACAAAACAGCAATGCTTCGCGTAGGTCTTTGTTACTCAATGGGTGTTGGGGCTGAGCCAGACCCAAAGCGTGCGTATGATATTTTTGAAAAATTAGCAAGAGAAGAAAAAGACCCAATAGCTTTATATTTTTGTGGGTCTATGATTGCTTATGGTAAATATCCATTTATTACATTACCCGCAGAGCGCGGTAAAAAAATGCTTGAATATTCCTTAAATAGTGGTTGTAAATATGCGGAGTTTGAACACGGAGTAATTCTTTTAAAGAAAGCAAAAACTCCAGAGGAAAAACAAAAAGGTTATGAATGGATGCGCCGTGCAGCGGAGCATAGAGAGCCACGCGCGATGCTTACGTATGCTGTCGCAATGCAGAATGGAGAGATAACTCCGTCAGACTCTAAATTAATAAAAAAATATTTTGATACCTGCATTTTGCTTGCTTTTGAGCCTGCGGTTGAGGCTTTTAAGAAAGCGGTGCAAGATTTATAGGAAGTCCCAATACTGGGGCTTTTTTGTATAAAAGGGGCGCTTTGTGCGCGTAAGCGCACGGCGCGCGTTCGCGCGCGGACGATTTTTGTTGATGCAAAAATCGTTAAAGCGTCCCCGTGTTTATTTAGTTGATAAGAATAATAAAAATTGCATAAACTAATAATAATTACTAAAAGTGTTGATTTTTGTCTAATTATGTGTTATAATGATTATCCACCAATCAAAAGGGGATTTTATGGATACTTTTATATCTAAAACTGAAAATCACTTTCAAACGCTTGACGAGATTACCGACAAGCGAGGCTTGGCTATTTCTAAACAAAGCGCAATGTTTGATAAGAAGCTCCAATCACTTCGTGATGATGTAAATTTGGGGGAAATATCAGCAAGACAGGCGCGTGAAATTTTACCAAAAACAATAAATGGTTATCAGCAAAAAGTTGATAGTATCAATTCATATTATGACGAGAAGCGCGACAATGTATTGAGTAAGGTTCAGCAATTTTTTGAAGATTGCACGCTGGATTCCCACGACTTTACTGTTGGGTTGTCTAAATGCTTGAGTAATGAAACTGGGCGCGACTGGTTGCCAATCCGCTTCTTGGTTAGTTGTGATGAGAGGGGGAGGGGTACTCGTGAGGCATACGGGGTAATTCTCGAAGAAGCACTTTTAAGCCTTCCCAATATGACTGAAACAATGACATTGCTTAAAACGGATAAATTTGTCCCTAGGATTAGATATAATTTAAAATATTCGGAAGACGATTACAAATACAGAACGAATTATGAATGTGTTGATATAAATCAAATGAATTACATTTGGGATTTATCAAGCTATAATTTCCTTTCTATAACAGATAATAAAAAGTTTAATCCAATATTAAATTTAAATGAAACTAATGATAAGCCATTCTTACATTTGGCTTTAAGCAGAAAATCCCAAAATGTATTAAAGTCTTTGCCAAAACAATATCCAATGTATAGGCATTATAACTTGCCTGATTTGCCACAGAATCACCCACGAGTTATTGCGAACAAGTTTATAGAATCTCAACTTATGAATAAACTTGAAAAAGTGCAAAGCCAACCACAAATATAAGCATTATGGCTTTTTCTTTTTTTGCATAGTACCTAAAAACTCAAAAAAAAATACTTAAAAAACGTTAAAAATAGCATAAATTTTGTGATTTTGGCAATATTTTGTTGTATGGAATTGTTTAGAGGATATGCATTTTCAAATGTAACTTGTTCGCGTTTAAGTGAATTTTTAGGCGAATATTTAGCAAATAAAAAGCCTGTTTTTCTGTGTTTGGGAACGGATAAAGTTGTAGGGGATTGTATGGCTCCGTTAGTTGCGGACTTTTTGCGCCAACAAGAATTGCCATATTATATTTATGGTGGATTATCTGCTCCAATAACAGCCCAAAATTGTGAATTTGCATTTGAGTTTACTCGTTCAGTACATACTGATTCGGACATTATATTAATTGATAGTATGGCAACGCGTGAGCAAGCGAGATTGGGGGATATTGTTGTTTCAGAAGAATATTACGGCGCAATAAACTCATTAAAGATTAAGCCCGATTTATGTATTTATGGAGTAACATCAATTTTAAAAAATGGTTTATTAAATAGTGCAAGACTTTATAATGTTGAAAAAACTGCAAAAATTATTGCAAAATCTATTAAGAATGCGATAAATTTGCATAAATTTGCCAAAAATATAGATATTTTATGCTCATAAAAGTTATTTTTCTATAAAACGTTTTTCATTGGGATAGGAATATCCATTTTTACGTGCTTGGTTTTCTTGATATTCTTTTGATGAAATTGTTTCAAGTGTTTTTTCTGCGTTCTCAATTTCTATTGCCAACTCTATTTGTTGATTTTTTAAGTCAGAAAGTTTTTGTTTTTTGTTGGCTATTGTTGCAAATTGAGATAAAAGAATAATAAGAAGTGCTAGTGATATTCCAAATAAAATAATAATTATAAAATTAATATTGCTAATTTTTTTCATAAAAACCTCAAAAAAACGCATAAAAAATTGCGTTTTATATTAAATTTACGATTTAGTATAGCATTTATTTAATAATTTGTGTACGTACTTTACAATAATAGTGCGTTCTATACAAAAGCCTCCAACAAAAGCTAAAATTAGATAAAATCTGATTTCGCCGTAATTTATAGCGAGCGTTGTAAGAATGAAAGTTGTACCAAAAAATATTGTGCGGAAAAATCCTAAAATATTAGCTATTAAGTTGGGAGGTAAGGTCAGTTTTTTCTTCTTTTTATTTAATGGGGTTTTAGTGCTGTTTTTGTTAAAATTGGCTGAAAAATCAATTTTTACATCATTTTTTGCAGTTTTTTGCGTATTTTTTACGTTTTTTTGGTGTTTTTGCTTGTTTTTGAGTTTGCGAAAATAATGTGGAATGATTTTAAAAAATTCATCAATAAAGCCACAACATATTCCGATTTGAAACATCAACAAAAACAGTAAACCTTGCCCCAGACTTTCAAAAAGCATTATTTAAAAAGCCTTTTTAGTAATGATTTTTTCTCGCCTGCATATTTGATTTCAGTAATTTCTCCTTCGAGTTCGGCCACACCTTCCATAACATCTAGTTTTTTAACACTCATATCTTTTCCAATTATATGAAGTTCGCGTCCCATACAAATGCAACTAAAATGGGTAGGGGTGGCGTTGTCAGCTTTTTCTACACCTGTAAGGCAAATATTTTTCATATTTTCATAAATAATTTTATGATGTTTATGTTGTATATTTTGGTTGTTATTTTCCATTTATATTAACCTCCTGTTTAATATATTATTAACTTTTTATTTTTAGAATAGATAATATAAATTTCATTTTTTAAGTTTATCTTTAATTTTTTAATTTATTAAAAATTGCAACTATATGCTTTAAAAATGTCGTTATCACGCAAAAAAATGCAGTATAATAGCAAAAAAATAAATTTTAAACGGACTATATACAAAAAAGTAATTTTAAATAATGCTTAAAATCATTAGTATTTTAAAAGAAAGTGTGGTAAAATAAGAATAGTAATAAAAAATGGAGGAAAGCACAATGAAAAAATGTGATTTATCCACCGCCCAAACCCGTGGGGGGGGGGGGCATTAATTAGCCCAAAATATGTTGAAAAAGCCGATAAAAACGGCACTTTCAATGATTTAAACAACTTTAAAAACAAGGAAGAAAATACTTTAAATTTTGAGATTTCTCCACGCGACAAAAATGAATTTTGTCTTGGTCGAAATGACAGTCCGCGCAAAAACGAACGAAGTTTGTCATTTCGACCGAGTGTAACGAGTGGAGAAATCTCAGCAAATAAAGAAAATAAAAAATCATCTTTAAAAATATACGCCCTAATTCTCTCTATAATATTCCTTTTCACCGCCCTAGTTGGCGGAAGTGTGTTTTTGATTGTTAACCATATTAATAAAGTTAACGCATCAACAGAAAGTCCTACATTCACAACTAATGTATTTAATACAAATGGTACAATAAATAAAACTGGTACCTATGCGCTTTTAGATGCGGTAAAATATACAACATATCCTAACGATACTGGATATTATACAGCACACAATATCGCAAATAGAGGCTCTAATAATAGTGGAAAAACAATAATCTTCCCAATGGGGTATTACACAGATAGTAATGGTAATATGGACACTTCAAAGCCAATTTATTGGCAAGCAACTTATTTATGGAATAATTATCTTACTATTTGGATGAGTTCAGCTTATACTCTTGAATATTTTATAAGTGGTTCAGCAACACTTTCTGGTTTTGGAAATGGAACAAACTATACATTGATTAGTAACTACTCAAAATCTACAATACGTGATGTATGTGTGAATATTTTTAATAAATTAAATTCAAATTTATTGCTGTTTAATGATATTGTTAAATCTCCTAGTGAAGCAAATGCAACATGGCAAAAAACGCAAGCAGAAGGTGTATCAACAAATTTTTGGGGTACTCCTCATCATAATAGTATGTATAGTTACAATGGTAGTTATGATGGTTGGGATAATTCCAATTGGGATAGTGCAAACCCACCTTATAATGATAAGTTTTGGCTACCAAGCGCGGTTGAAGTATGTGAAAATAGTAATGACTCAACTACTATAGGCATATGGAAATTAAATTCAACCGATAGAGCATATAATACTACAACAATCAAGGGAGATGAAACAGCCGATATGTGCTGGTTGCGTTCAGGTAATACTTCTAACACAACACAAGTAACATGTATAAGAGCGGATAATGATAATGGTTATGCTGCTCATGTTAGTAATGTAAGAGGCGTTAGACTTGCTTGTCATATTTCTTTAAAAGCTTTGAAAGATAGTATTAGTTATTCTACGATTGATTTTGACCAACAAGGTGGGAGTGGTGGTACAACTACTATTGAGGCTGCCTTTAATGCTGCTATGCCAAGCATTACACCACCAACGCGCACTGGATATATTTTTGCGGGATATTTTAGTGAAGTGAATGGCGGAGGTACAAGATATTACAATACTGATGGCACAAGTGCCACAACATATCTTGAAGGCGGTGCTACGACACTTTATGCTCAATGGTTAAAAAAGACCGTGCAAGTTTCGTATAATGCGGGTTCGGGTACTGTGAGTGGTAAGGTTTATGAACCTTTTTGGTCGAGTAATTTAGTTTACGTTATGCCTGCAAATGCTACCGTGCCAGTAATTATGCCAGCTACGGGGCTTGCTTTTGAGGTTGGGCAAACTTATATGATGTCCTTTACATATATTGCGACAGGAAATATTGGTTTTGATGTGGACTTTCACCCTGATACTTTGCCACAAATTTTACCTGATGCCACAACAACCGAGCAACTTATGATTTGGGAATTTACTATGAACAACACTGATTGCACAAATTGTAATTTGCGTATATTTAATGACCGAGTTATACCTACTACGCACGAAGTTATGGTGGCAAATGTGGCAATATATAAAGTTGCGTCAAGTACTACTCAAGATAACAAATTTATGATGTATGGAAACAATTATGAATTTCCAACCGCAACAATAGGGGACGTATCAATGGAGTTTGATGCTTGGTACAAGGAAAGTACGTTTACTAATAAGGTTACATCATCAACAAGCATTTCAAATGCTAACGCTCATACATTGTATGCTAAATATAAAAAGCGCTCTATTTCAATTTCAGTTACTCCAAATATTAGCGAAGCGGGTGAAGTGCTGGGGAATGGAGTATATGATTATGTAACACAAGTAACAATTGCAGCGATGCCTGAAATTGGTTATACGCTTTTATATTGGATACATTTTGATGCAACTGGTAATGAGATTGAAAAAATTTATTCAAATGTTAATACAATTTTAGTTGAGAGTAACGAAAGTTATATGGCGATATTCTCAAACAGCTTGCTTTCCAATATTGCTTGTTTTGCTGACGGCGGAGGGGAAGCGCGAATGTCTGGATATGGTGATGAAAATATAACAGTGCATTTTAGCGCTGTCGCATACGCGGGCTACACATTCGACGGCTGGTTCATATATGGCGAAACCACACCATTAAGCACCGATTGGAGCGTAGACCTTGAAAAATCGGCAATAAATAACAAATTAATTGTAGCAAAATTCAGTAAAATTTCCGCAAATGTGAACACGGAAACGAGTAATACTGATAAACTGACGTAGTTGGTAGGGGCGCAGAAAAGGCTTGGCATTTTTCCAAGCCTTTTTGCAACGCGAGTTGCGTGTGCTGTGCGCACTAGTGCGCACCTGCGCCCCTTGTGTTGAAAGATGGGAAGTGCCTTATTACTGAGATTTCTCGATGCGTTCTGTGGTCTTACTCGAAATGACACAAGACTACTAAAAAAGTCTAAAAGCATATCGTTAATACAAAAAATGCGAAAAAATCTTGAAAAATCGTTAAAAAACAGGTATTATGCTATGTTTTTATGGTGGTTTTATAATACATAAATTTGATATAATAACAAAAGTTATTGCTAAATTTAATAAATTGTGATATAATACTTACATATTTTTGAAAACAGAAAAGAGGATTTTATGCAAGAATTAATTACATTTGAAACCAACCAACATCGCGAAGTTTTTATCGCTGAAAAGCAAAATAAAGCGCTTGATTTAATAAAATTTCACGCTATTAATCGTGGTACGCAACCTATAATGGAGCACGAAATTGCTCTTTTAAGCATAATTGCGGTTAAGCCTCAATTTATAGACGAGCAAAATCTTCAACATTTGGCTTCACTTGATATTAATTTGCTTCCTTTAATAGGGCAGGCACATTTGCTAAAAGAGCCTCAAATAATGAATGCTAGCGCGCCGTTAAGTATTTATGCAATAATTCACGAGTTTTTCCATCAAATTTCATTTAAAATTGCAAAAAGGGACAATTTAAACAAATTGGAACGTGTGCTTGAAGAAGGTGTTGTGGATAACTGCACGATAGATGTGGTTTCTAGTGAGCAGTTTGAAGCAATTTGCCAAAAATACAACTATGAACCTATTTTGAGTTCTTCGGGATATGTTGTTGAGCGTGCTATTACTGGTTTGTTAGATTTATGTTTAAATGGTGAAGTTGAGCGCGCCCATGTTATGGGAACTGAAAAGCTTAATGCCCTTTTGATAGAAAATAGTGTTGATGGGCAGGCGAAAGGTGAGTATCTTGCAAGACTTGCTGATTCGCTCCTTGGCATTCCTGAACGTCGTCAACCACTAGCGGATAGATATGCACGTATAAATGAAATGATGTCTGTTGTGCTTCTTGATGAGGCAAGTGAATTGCTTGGAAGACAATGGAATAAAGAGGATTTTATGCGTCTAGTTCGTTATCGCAGGGACTTTTTTGAAGCAATGAAGTTGAATATTGATTCGGCTCATAATTTAGATTTAAATGCAACAAATGATATGATTGAACAATTCAAGGCTTGTGAAAATATTTTTGATACAATGGCATATAGATATGGCTATTCTGTGTTCGATGAAATGGTAGACGGAATACTTGCTGGCAAGCCTTTGCAATCAGTAAAAAGAATGTAAAAATTGTCGCTTTTATTTAAAAAATAAATACAATTGATTGTGGAAAGATAAAAAGAGCCGTTTGGCTCTTTTTTAATTGTCCTATTATTTTTTATCAGTTTTTTTGCCTTTTTTTACTACGGCAGTTGATTTCTTTGCTTCTTCAACTTTTTCTTTCTTTTTAGCCTTTTTTGTTGATGCTTTTTTAGGAGCTTTTTCTTCGGTTGCTTCTGCATTTTCTTCAACTGATTCAGTTGCTGGCTCGTCTATTTTTGCGTTCCCAGCGGTTTCTTCATTGTCTGCTGGTTTGGCAATTTCTTCTTCATTTTTCTTTGATTTTTTCTTGTTTTTTTGTTCGGTTTCTAACGCAACTTCTTCGGCTTTGATTTCTTCTTGTTCAGCTTTTTTCTGTTGCTTTTTAGAAGGCACGATTTGGTCTTTTTTAGCATCGTCAATCGCTGCTTTTAGGCGCGCTTTTTCTGCTTCCAAGCGTTCTTTTTGTTGTTCTGGTGTTTCGTCTTCTTTCTTTGCTGGTGGAAGTTTTTCTGCCTTTTGTTGCTTCTTTTCTGCTTTTGCTTTTTTCAACTCGGCTTTTTGTTGCGCGCGCTCTTCCTTTTGTTTCAATTTCTGCTCTTTTGCAAGCGCTTTCGCTTCTGCTTTTTGCTGTTTCATCTCTGCTTTTTGCGCTTTTTTCACCAAATTTAATTGTTCAGTTAGTTCTTTTTCTTCTGTTGTGTTTATAGCGCGTTCTTGTGAAGGGGTGAAAGGCACTTGCTCATTGCGAGCCTTTTCAACAGCCATATCCATTGTTGTCTTTGGAATCTCGCGATAAATTTCGGTTGATTTGCTGATTTCAACGTTTAATAAGTCTCTAAACTGCTCGCGGTTTGCTGGCGAAACATACGTCGATTTAATCTTTTCATTTTCCATATAGCGGATTAAAATTCTGCGACTGCTCAAACAAAATGCAGGTGCAAGACTATCAGCATCAGTCATTGAAATTATTGAGCGATAAGGGATTGATTTTCCTAAAATACCACTATATACTCGAAGTTCGGAACGAGTGAGCTCGTAGTATGTGCCAAAGTAAATTGGCGCGATGATTAACAATAAAACCGCCGTTAGCGCAACAGCTGGCCACCATATTGATGAGATTACCCAAACAACATACATTGCAAGTGTGAGGATTGCAAACACTACAAGGCTAATGAATGCGCCATCTCCAATCTTGGATTTAATTTTCATAAGTGTACCTCCTAATTTTAACTGCCCGAATATTAGTCTTTACTAATATTGTACAAAATACAATTTGAAAAGTAAAGTAATTTTAAATTATTTTGAAAAATAATGAAAAAATATTTTAAAAATTTGATTTATTCTTTGGTTTGCTTTGATTTTTGCGGAGAGGAGCGGGCGCTTTACGGTTTTTGCAGTTGCAAAAATCGCTAGCGCGCTGTTGCGCGCCGTGCGCCCGTGCGCACAAGCGCCCGCCCGTGGTTGCAACAACTTTTGCGCTTATTTGACAACTTATTACAAATAATAATCAATAAAAACATATATATTCGACAATCTTCGACAAAGGTCGTGTTATTTCGATAGTTAGAAATATTGCAAAAATGTTACAAAAAGCGGTAAAATATTATTACAAGGTAACAAGGGGTTGTGCCTTGTAAGGTCAAAAATCAACATGCTTGCTCTGTTGTCTGTTTGTTTACCCTTGTTGCTGGCTGCGCTCCGGCAACTCTAACAATAACAACAATGCGATGCAAGTGAACTCCTCGGGCTCCGCTAACAACAACAATGTGAACAATAGCAACGGCGTCCGTCCTGCCGCTTCACTCCCGTGGGTGAGAGGGCTAGTTGGCGTACTAGCACCACACTCTCGGCTTGAAATGGTGTTCCGTTTGGGGATACATCGTAAGTGAGATGAAGGGGTTTTTGTCCTGCCCTATGCACGGGGTAAAATGGGTCATTAACTCTGCGTAATGGCTCTGCACACGCACTTGCGCAGTAGGTAAATTCGCTTACCCCGTATTTTAAGTTGAATTTACAATTGACCACCACCAATTTGAATGGGTAGTTTTCAACTGCTCATTCTTTATTTTGAAGTGGAGAGATATTTGAACAGGGGCGGGCGCTTGTGCGCGTGGCGCACAACGCGCGTCCGCGCGCTAACAATTTTTGTTGCAAAAAAATTGTTTAAGCGCCCGCCCAGTTGTTTGGTCGGAAGTGAAAAATTAAAAATATTTAAATAGTACTTAAAATCGTTAGTATTTTGTCGAATTTTGTGGTATAATAAAAATAATACAATCCTTAAAAAATGGAGATACAAGTTTTATGAAAAGTAGAAAGTTATCCACGTTGAAAACCCCGCAGGGGGGGGGGGCGCTTAAATAGCGAAAAAATTGTTGAAAAAGCCGTTAAAAACGGCACTTTCAGCGATTTAAACAACTCTA
>JAFUJK010000013.1 GCA_017468205.1 Clostridia bacterium | reverse complement strand
TGTCAACCACTTTTTTAAAACTTTTTTAAAAAATTTCAACTTTTTTGGTGATTTTGGGGGTTTTTAGGGGTTTTGGCGGTACACCTACCCGCGTGTTTGCTGGAGTTGTGGGTATAACAAGTGTTTTTTTATATAAAACTATTTCTTTTTTTCTTTCCTACTTACCCATTTTTAGTAAAAAATTGATATAAAATTAATTGTATTTTTTAAAATAAGGCTTGAAAAATTTTCCAATCCCCCCCCAACTCTCTCGCGTGCGCGCGCGTATACACGTGTATGCGCGTACATATTATATATTTCGAACAAAAAAATTAGAGCCGATTGGCTCTTTTTTGTTTTAATTTATTGAAAGTAGGTTTTTTACTACTTTTTCTATTTTGCAAAAATCCCAAGCAGTATCTAGCGCAACACCACCTACAATAGCTTCAAATAAATCTTCTTTTACACTATCCTCTTCTTGTGCATTATTTTTTATCTCCCCCTTACCCATAATTAGATATTTAGCTAAATCCAGTTCTTCAATCCTACGCGCTAACTTTTTTCGCTCAACCAATTTTTTCTTTAATTCTGTAAGTGCATTTTCATTGTATAAGCTTTTGAATTGTCCTTGACTTATTCCACTATCAAAAACACCAGTCAAATTTTTAACAACAACCATATCCAAAACATTGTCCCCAATGAACTCCAAAACCTCATTATTCTCGCCACTATTTTCCACACTATATGACCTGCGAGTAAAACTTTGCTTTAAAAGCTCCTTGTTTTTAAAAGTATAGCCTAAAATTTCTTCTATTTTATCAATATCAAATTCCATAAAAACTTTTCCTTAAAATTAAATTCAAACTAAAAATAACACAATTTTCTAAAATTAGCAAATGATTCACACAATTGTAATAATTTACTTTTTTGTTTTTCTAGTATAACTTTTGACAATATTGAAAATATGTGATAAAATTTTATTAATAATATTAGCATTTAAGTAAACCGATATTATTTGGGGTTATTTTATATTAAAAGGATTTACAAATGAAAATTGCAAAATCGTGGTACGAAAGACTTAAACCTGAATTTGAAAAGCCATATTACAAAGAGCTTCAGGAATTTTTAAAAGACGAATATGCGCACTACACTATTTATCCAGAGGCTGACAACGTATTCAATGCGCTAAATCTTGTTCCATTTGACAAGGTTCGCGTTGTTATCATTGGACAAGACCCATATCACGGACCAAAACAAGCACACGGACTTTGTTTTTCGGTACAAAAAGGGGTTGATGTTCCACCGAGCCTGCAAAACATTTACAAAGAAATTCAAAACGACCTTGGCTACCCTATCCCAAAAACTGGCGAGCTCACCCATTGGGCAAAGCAAGGCGTTCTCCTTCTCAACTCTGTGCTAACTGTGCGAGCAGGTCAAGCTAATTCGCACAAAGGCAAAGGCTGGGAGGAATTCACAGGCGCAATTATCAAGATGCTTTCAGATAGACCCGAGCCTGTAATTTTCATTCTTTGGGGAAATAATGCAAAAGCAGTGGCAAGCGCAGTGGACACAAGTAAACACTTTATTCTCACCGCTCCACACCCAAGCCCCCTTTCGGCTTATGCGGGGTTCTTCGGTTGCAAGCATTTTAGCAAATGTAACGAATTTTTGAAATCATTGGGCACTGAACCGATTGACTGGCATATACCAGAATAGAAAAAACAAGCAGAATTCTGCTTGTTTTTTGTTAATCGCAAATATTGTTATCTTTTGATATATGGCTCATCAAAGAAAATACGCTCATCGTCAATACCTACGTAGCCATAATCAATTACAGGTTCATTATTTTTAGAGGTTTGCGGTATTACCACTTCACATTTTTCTTCGCAAGGCTCATTTAAAATATTACTGATTTTTCGTTGCATATAGCGATGTTGCTGTTCGCGCATAGCTGTACTTAATTTTCGAGTACGTTCATTTCGTCTATCCTGACAACAAACTTCGGCATAATGACGAGTTAAATCACGCATTTGTTCATCTGTTAGGACATAGGTTTCAGGATAAATTTTTCGCAATATAGATGCGCCTTTTTCGAGATACTTATCTTTTTTAATAATCCCTTTCTTAATAATCCTATTAGCCTTATAATTTCCTTCGCGCAAAACTTGTTTTGTTGAGCTACGTTGAGAGTAAAGCGCATAAATCAAGAGCGCACCCGATGCAACAGGCAATCCATAATCCCCCAACATCGTAACAATATCAAACGCATCATTCGGTGCGGGAGTATTTGGAATAACATCGTTTACAACAAACCCAAGTGCCTTGCTGTATAATTGATGTGCGGGCTCGATAAAAAAGGTCGCTAAACCAGTTGCGCCAAGTGCCGTGCAATATATGGCGCGTCTATGCAATTTCTCGCTTAACAACTTATCCATACCTAAACTTTTATCAAGTGTTTCCATTTGTTGCTTTGGGGACATAATCTCTATATCTACTGGTTCTTTAAACATTTTAGACCTCAAAAAATTTTTTAAAGTATAACACACTTTTTTGATTTCGTAAACTATTTTTACACACAAAACAAAAAAGGCAATCAAGCCTTTTCGTTTTATCTTGCACGGCGCAAAATGTCGTGCTTATTTAATTTGTAAGGACATTTAACACGAACTATTTGTTGTACCAAATTTGCATCAACAATCGCGTTGCCATTCATATCACTAATTTCTGTAACTTCAAAAGTTTTATTATGCGTATCGGTTGGTGATAAAATTTCGAGAGTTTCACCCACTTTAAATCTGTTTCGTTGTTCAACTATTGCCCATTCGCCCGCACTATCTTCTGTCGCAAGTGCCACAAAATCATAAGTTGAAACAGGCATACTACTTTCCAAGCATTCACGGTCATTTTCACCCAAGCAAAAACCTGTAGTAAAATATCTATGACTGCACTTTTCCAATTCAACAATTCGCGCTTGCTCCGCCTTGAATGCTTCTGGATTGCGTTCCAACTCATCAAGTGCGCGACGATAAGCATTAACGACATTTGCAACATAATATGGCGATTTCATTCTACCTTCAATTTTAAAACTGGTTACACCCGCATCTGCCATTTCTTTTAAATAGTTTATCATACACAAATCTTTGCTATTTAATATATAAGTGCTTCTTTCGTCCTGTTGGATTTCGTACTCCTCACCCTGTCCTTTGCGTGATTTTTCGGTAATAAAGTACTCCCAACGGCAGGCTTGAACACAAGCACCGCGATTACTATCTCTACCAGTTAAATAGTTGCTAAGCAAGCATCTACCTGAATAACTAATGCACATTGCTCCGTGAACAAAAGCTTCAAGTTCGACATCTGCTGGCAGAAAGTCGCGAATTTCCTTTATCTCTTGAATACTCAATTCACGCGCCAAAATAATACGCTTTGCTCCTGCATCAGCCCAAAATTTTGCTGCATACTTGTTACTTGCGCAAGCTTGAGTACTTAGGTGAATTGTTAAATTTGGAGCAACCTCACGAGCGAGGCTTAACACGCCAGCATCAGAAACAATCACCGCATCTGCTCCGATTTCTTCCAAATATTTCAAATATTCATCCAAGCCCTCAAAATCGCTGTTGTGCGCTTGAATATTTACTGTGATATATGCCTTTTTACCGAGATTGTGAGCATACTCAATATAATGCTTCAAGCCATCGTTATCAAAATTTTCACTAAAAGCTCTAAGCCCCCATTTTTTCCCCGCAAAATAGCACGCGTCAGCGCCATAATAATAAGCGGTCTCCAATTTTTCCATATCGCCAGCAGGCGCTAATAATTCTAATTTACTCATAATTTCATCCTACTTAAATTTTGTTACACAAAGCCCATCACCGATGTGATAAAGATTTGTTTCTAATTCTGTGTTTGTTGTAAGCCTCTTGATATACTCTCGCATAACTTCGGCAGTACGTTCAAAACGCGGTTCGCTCACGGGTTTACCATCAAGTACCATTCCGCGAAACAAAACATTATCCGACACCAAAACACCATCCTCACTAAGCAAAGGCAACACTAAATCAAGCATTTCGACATACTTTCCTTTGGGACCATCTAAAAAAATCAAGTCAAACTTCTCTCCCGCCAATTTAGGCAAATTTAGCATACAATCACCTTCAATAATCGTAACGCGTTCGCTTAAACCGAGTTTTTCAAAGTTATCGCGTGCCTCTTTTATGTTTGGCGTGCTTGCCTCCATTGAAAAAAGTTGCGCCTCACAACTACGCAACATACACGAACCAGAATAGCCAATTGCCATACCAATTTCAAGTATTCTTTTTGGCGCACGTTCGCGACACAACTTTTCCAAAAATTCACGAGAATCTCGCAAGATTACGGGAATATTTCTCGCTCTTGCGCTTTTTTCCATTTCGTCTAAATAATCCAATTTACACTTCCAATATAATAGGAATAATCATAGGTTTACGTCTAGTACGCTTGAAGAATAGGTTTGTAAGAACTTTACGAACTGTTGCCTTAATTTCACCCCAATCAGGTTTTGGCTCGTTGTTAGCCATTGCGTCAATAACGACTTGTTTTGCTTCACGAACGATGTCGCTAATTTCATTTGGATAAATAAATCCACGTGGGATAAGTTCTGGTCCGTTTATAAGTTTGCCAGTATTTGGGTTAACACCTAACACTACAACACAAATACCATCTTCAGCAAGTTGCAATCTATCGCGAACAACAGAGTTGTCAATGTCATAGATAGTTCTTCCATCCACAATCTTTTCACCAGCCTCAACATCCTTCAATTCGCGGATTGAGTTTTGAGTAACCTCAACAACTGAACCAACGTGTGGTACAACGATATTTTGAGGTTTTACACCCATTTTTATAGCGAACTGTTCATGATATTTCAAGTGCTTAACCTCACCGTGCATAGGCATAAAGAATCTAGGTTTAATCAACTTATGAACAATCATAAACTCGCCTTGATAAGCGTGTCCTGATGCGTGCACATCGCGCAAATCGTCATAGATTACTTTTGCACCGAGCAAAATAAGTTGGTTGATTATATTAGTAACTGATTTTTCATTACCTGGAACAGGTGAAGACGAGAAGATAACTGTATCGTTTGTACCGATGCGAAGGTTTGGGATTTCACCCTTAACCATACGGTCAAGAGTTGTGTGTTCTTGACCTTGGCTTCCTGTACCCAAAATCAAAATCTCGTTGTCGGCATACTTGTCAATCTTATCAAAATCCACAATTTGCTTACGGTCGAACTTAATTTCTCCAATTTTCATAGCAAGTTCCATAGTATTAATCATACTACGACCCGAGAAAGCAACTTTTCTGTTAAACCTACGAGCCAAATCCATAATCTGCTGAACGCGGTGCACATTTGAAGCAAATGATGTTATAATAATACGATTTGTCTTACATTGCTCAAAAATTTCTGCCAATGTTTCGCCTACAACACTTTCGCTCATAGACATACCTGGGCGTTCGATATTTGTACTTTCACAAAGCATTAGCAACACGCCTTTGCGTCCCAACTCACCCATACGACTCAAATCAGTTGTGTCGCCTGCAATAGGAGTAAAGTCAATCTTGAAGTCTCCCGACACAAACACCACACCAACCGGGGTTGTGATTGCGAGCGCATACGCACCAGCAATAGAGTGATTTACGTGGATAAATTCAACATTAAAGCAACCGATTTGAACCGCATTGCCTGGGTTCATAGGATAACCCTTCATTTTGATTTTAGGGAACTCGCGTAATTTTCCTTCAATCAACGCAAGACTAAGCTTACTTGCATAAACTGGTGCTTTTACATCGTCAAGGAAGTATGGCAAACTGCCAATGTGGTCCTCGTGTGCGTGAGTTATACAGATACCTTTAATCATATTCTTGTGAGCCTTCAACCAAGACATATCAGGAATAACAAGGTCTACGCCAGGCATATCTGGTTCTGCAAAACCAACACCACAGTCAATAACCAAGATTTCATCGCCATATTTAAGTGCTGTAATATTATCGCCGACTTTACCAACACCACCAAAGAACATAACTTCAAGTCCCTTGCCATTACGGCCATTAAATGTGCGAGTACGCGGAGCATAAGGTTTACGAGGTTGAGCGATTTTTTCGCCCTCCTCACCTGCTACTTTTTCTTTTTGTGCGTAAGTTTTCCCAGAGCTTGCTGGGCGAGTTTTACGCGGAAAAGTGCGCTTTTGATATTTAATTTCTGTCGATGGGGTCGCACTATTTAGATTTTCTTGCCCCACACTCTCGTTAGTTGTATTGTTTTCCAATTTTATTCTCCTTAATTTAATCTATATTATATCTTTAAGAGCATTTATGTGCTCCCAATCTTCTTTCTTTTTTGGCGAAATAATTTCGTTTTCGTCTATGTAAAATCTCAATCCATTTGTACTAAAATAAGCCACTTGACCGAGTGTTGCCGCAAAAAGCATTGTGGCAGGAATTGTCAAAAGCAAGCCTGCTGATGCAGTAAACAAAAGTGTGGCGATATTCAAACCAACATAGATAAGAGTCATAACAAGTTGACTAGAAAAAATCGTTCCAAAATTCTTGCTCATAACAACAAAGTTTTCTTTCAACGCGCCCCAAACAGAACGATTATGTACCATCATACAAGGCGCCCACATACAAAACAATGTTTGACGGAGCGACACAAGCACAACAAGCGCAACAACCATAATAAAAGGCGCAAAGAAAGCAAGAATTGCATTTTGGATTGTGAACAGCAATAACAGCCCCACAACTCCCGCAACAATCAACAAGTCAACAGGAAGCACTACTGCAAGTTTTGCCAACTGTAATTTTGCTGATTTTCCAAGATTTTTAATAAAGCAACTGCTAAAACTCAATCTTGAATTTGACGCCATATTGCTGTACAAATAGTCCGCAATAGCAAGTTCCGCAAGCCCAACAAAGAACGAGCAACCAATGCTAATAATCAACACCAAAGCAATTACTAACGGCACAAATTCGGCAATATTTGCTGAAATAATCTGTCCCATGGACATTAAAATATCCGACATTGAAGCAAAAATTTGGTCAATGCGAACATTGAAAATACTTTCGTAATATAATTCGCCGAGTTGTGCAAAGAATCCTGCCTCCGCCAACCCTTTAAATAGTGGATAGCATACAGCAATAGCGATGCCCCCCACTATCAACAAACTAACAAGCATATATGGCAAAATTCGCCACACAAGCCCGCCATTTCTCATAAAAACCTTTGTAGTATCGGTTATCATCATATAATTAATCCTTATAATTTACCTAAAATTTTACGAACAATCGCCTTTTATCATAACGTTTAATGCCATTATAATCAAAGAAAACAATCATTCCCAAAATGCACTCAACTGGTAAGAAAATCATCAAGCCAATTATATTCCCTAGCCACGACAGCCCCGCCAATGTAAGCAACACAATTAGCAAAAACATCAAAATAAACAACGTCGCTTCTACTGCAAAAATCTTCCAGCCATCTCTTGCAATTGCCCTTGTAGCGTCAGAGAAAGAAACTCGGAGCGGAGAACCATTTATCAACATCTCAATCCCAGTCAATATGAACATAGTAAGCGCACGCGCAATAATCACCATACATCCAAAAATCAAGATATAATTTATAACTATTGCAGGGATTCCCGCGATTCCACCATTGTTAAAGATTGCATGCACTAAAAACACAAGAAGCATAACAAGTAAATTTACAACAAAGCATATAATCGCAAGTATAATCGTGATTTTTGCAACACTCAAAGCATTACTATTCAAACTAAAAGAGTTTGACCACGACACTTTCCCCGTCTTAAAATGGCTCTCAATAAAACCAAGCAACAAACTTATTGCGATAACTATTGTAACAAAACCCATTAATATCCATAAAATATCAAGCCAATTTAGCCCATAAACCGCACCAAACAAATCCCCAAAAGTATTGATGGTGAGTTCGGGATATTTCGCAATAAATTCAAACATCGCAAAAGGTTTTAACAAAAAACCGCAAAAAATTGCAGGAATTAAACAAAAAACCGCTATATATATGAAGTTTTTACCATAATAATTTAAGACTTCTTTTAGATAATTCATATTTTACCCCAAAAAACGCAAATTTAAAATCATTTATCCTATTTTTATAAATTTCCTACATAAATATAAACAAAATAAAGTCAATTAGACGCGCTAAAATATAAGCCCGCTCTTCGCGCGTTTTCTATTTAATTAATATATAAAGGCAACAAAAAATCTAAACTTATCCTAACTTATTAACCCCATTATATCACAAAAAAAACGCAAATGCAAGTATTTATGTAAATTTATTGAGAAAAGCAAAATTTTATGTAAAATATCAATAGAGCAAATAATAACGAACATTTTCATTTTTGCTTCGTTAATTGCTAATTTGTCCAATACTTTACACACTTTTTACGATAAATTTTAAATAGAAAAGACCTGCTTTTTGCAGGTCCTTTAATATATCACTTCTATTCTATTTTAGTCTACTTTCCCGAGCGCAAGATTTCCTCTTGAATTTCTTCGAGAGTTTTTACAGCATCAGTTTCAGCAACAACAGCATTATTCTCACGATTTGCGCTGTCGCTTTTATTTTCTATCGTTGCATTATCGTCCATTTTTTTAGAAACAATATAGTCGTCCTCGTTTTCATTTTTATTTTCAATCAAAGTTTGTGCTGGGTGAGAAATTATACCGAGCACAACAAAAACACCGAGCACGCTATTAACAATAGACATATAGATTTCCTCATTCAAAACAAGCCCCAAAGGTTTGCCCACCGATTGCACAAGTAGTAAAATGGCACTCGCAAGCGAAACCCAAAAACTATATGTTTTGAGTCTATTTTTAAAAGAACTCATTTTGCTCTCCTATTTTAAAACTCGTTGAACATAATCTAATACGGCATTATACCAATTTCCGAGCGCAGAAACGATTTCAGCATCATTAACAAATTCCAATGCTTCACGTTTAGACATACCCTTAATTTGCTCAACAACATAATATGCTTTCTTCTGCCCCTTCTTTTGATTTAATTCTTCCGTAAAATTATCAGCCCACGCTTTCCACTCATTATAAGCAACTTCGCGTTGTTTTGCGATTCGCTCATTGTAATCAAGCGCTTCAGCTTGTTTTTTTGAATATTCCTTTGTCAATTCAGAAATCTTTTTTTCAAGTTTACTAGCATAAGCAATATCAAAGCTTTCAAGCGCTGTTTGAAATTCGCTTTCAGCAATACTTCTTTTCAAAGAAATTTCAGCAATCTCACTATTGGCTTTTTCAAGAGCACTTTCCATTTCGTGGTCAATTTGAGCGCGATATGCTTTTGCCTTATTTACCGCAATACTTGAACGAGCAAGTCCTTGTCCAATATTTTCAGCATTGATTTTTTCAAGTCCAACCTTCTCATCAGCAACCAAATCATTCTCAATGCTTTCAAGTTCTTTCTCTGCTTGTTCTTGCTTAAAATCCAATTCAGTCATATCTTTTTGCAAATTAGTCTCCAATTTTGAAATGCTTGATTGTTTGTATTCGTGCAAATTATCTGTTGCAATTTTTTCAATTTCGCTTTCTGTTGGAGTAACCAAAGGCTTGTAACTTAAATTTTCGCCATAAACATTATCCTCATTAAAAACAGGATATTGTGGCTCAAACTCTTCATCAATCTTATCTAGCCCCGCCTTTATGCTTTCGTGATTTACTGCCAAATTAACCTCATTTGACACAACAGCATTCGTAAGATTTTCCTCACTCTCTTTAACTAAATCAGTTTCTTTTTTCTTTTCGTCATTTTCTAACGAAACTTCCGTTGACATAAATGCCACCTCCGCATTTTAAATATTTTTCTTTCTTAATCATTTTCAAAATATTGAGAACTTTATTTTTACTCAAATATTTCATATATTTGGTTTTTATAGACATTTTTACGCGTTTTTTAGGTATTATGCATAGGTATTATGCATTGCATAGTACTTTGCATAGTACTTCCTTTTATTTTAGTTTTAAAAATTTCCCCACTGCGATAAAATTAATATTTTTTACAGCAACTTCTCCTTCTGAAAAAACTTCTAAACCAACCTCAAACTCACCAACACCAACATTGCAATTAGCAATCAAGTTTTCATAAGACTCCGATTGAAATGTTATGGTTTTAGACACTACAACTTTATTATCTATAAGCAAATTTAAGATTACATTTTCGTTAGGTGTTGCTATTAAATTAAAGCTTGCAAAAAATGACACTATACTATTATTTTTTATACATAAAGTACCAATTTTTTGATAGGATAGTTGCGAATTTGTGAAATTTTCTGCGGTTTTTGAAACTACACCTGTTTCATTTTTAATTGTTTTTATTTGTGAAAATATGTAATCAATTTTCTCCTCAAAATCTTGAATTTGCGCGCTCATTTTATCATAACTTAACACAATTCCACCTCGATTTGAGGATTAGAAATTTCACATTCATCACTATCACAATAAAAGGTAATATTAAATTTATAAGCAGCTAAATTTATTGGAACACGGACAGGATTGTCTGCCCCCTTAACTTCGAAATTGTACTCTTTCCCGTCTGCATTAATAATCAGCGTAATGTTACTTTTTGTGTTTAAATATATTGCTTTAATATTTTTCTTATACAATGCATACCCCATATCAGTGTAAGGGCTTGTCCAAACTTTTGTTGTAGGTATCCCCAAAGAACGCCCTAGATGAGTTATCTCATAAAGTGCCCCTTCATTTCTTAAACACACCACCAATTTACTAAACCATTCTGTTTGAAATGGTGCCATATCACATATATCTATACCTCGCATAATGTTAATTGCCCCCGTTGTCAAATTATATTCAATTAAAGCATTATTAACACTTGAATAGTCGGTTTCACTAGCAATCTCCCTTGAATCATCAAAATTTAACCTACACGCTAGATAATATTTACCATCTAAAAACGCCCCGCACGCATTATTGTTTTCAACATCTTTTATGTACTTATCTATGCCAAGATTTAATCTTTGCATACTTGCACCATTAAAACAATAGACACCATCACGACACATCATCATTATTACATCACCACACAATACTGCACTATTGTAATAAATTTTTCCAGTTGAAAGATATAGATTTTTTACTGTAAAATCATCTTGCAAACCCCAACCTGATACGCGAGATATTCCAAACTCCCTAATAATGTATAAATAATTATTGGATTCAATAACTTTCTTCAAAGTTCCGCGTTCATCAGTTAATTCAATATAACCGCCATCAAATTGGTCTACATTCCAATTTGTCGGATTTAAGTCATCACTAAACCAAAGTTGACTTTGGTCGCCACCCGTTGTAGCAAAAAGCCTTTCAGCGTGCAATGCTACGGAGGTTATAGATGGAATATTTTCAGTAAACACTTTTGGTTCACCCAGCCCATTATAGGTTATCATTTTATTAGGAGCAAGACACAAGAAATTATCCACCCCATCAATACGATAGTTTAGCGCGTTTGGCTTTGTATCAAATGAAATTCCAACATCGTAAAAAGCAGTATCCTGCGTTGCTAATCGTCCAGCATAAATCACACCATCATCACAATAAATCATTAAAAAAGGTGAAAAATCGTTAATTGTCTTATCAAAACGCTTAAAATGCCAGAATTTTAACACTTTTTTGCCAGATGGAACTATCATATTTTTGGAATACTCGCCATTATAAAATGTGAGCTCTCTAATACCTAATCCTGTTTTTAAACCACCGTGATTGAAATCAAAATTAAAAGTATTCACTGCATAATTTAAGGGCAATAAGTTTTCTGTAGCAAGTGTATTTAACCCCTTTGAAAAATCACTTAAACTAATTCGAAGGCTAGATTTTGTAGTGTTTGGTATTTTTTCACTATAAAACACTATAACCACCTTCTTTTCTTTATTGTTTTAGATTTTCTGGTACCTTGTGCAACAAGAATAGCGCGTTCAAACATATTTTCCCACGCTTGCGCATCAGTGTACATTCCCGAAATTAGAAAATAACGACTTACCACTCCAAGAGCAACTAGACGCAAATTTACCTTATCCATTGCAATCTCAATTGAGTCAGTAAAATTATATACATATTCAGGAATAAAGTTATAAATAACTCGCAATTTACCTTTAATTGTCTCAAAATATGTAGGAAATGATGTAAAATCAGCATCAAAACCGTGTTTATCAATAATTTTTACAATATCGCACACTTTTCGTGTAAGATTTGAGAAATTGACTTGACCAGAAGGATTTTCAACGCTTTCTTCTTTTTTTAACGGAAAATACATTAATGCGAGCGTTTGGACAGTATCATTTACACATGTTAGTAGACGATTTAATTTTTCCGTTTGCTGTTCGCTTGGGGTTTCCGTACCGCCCAATGTTGTCGTTTTTTCCAAATCAGGCTCCCCCATATACAAAACAGCCAATTTTAATACTTCCGCAACGGTCATTTGCGAATTCTCCTTTTAAACCCATTTGGTAGAATAACTATCATCGAAATTACAATCTTCGACTCTATGTTTTGCATAATCAAACATTTCACGAGCTTTATATTGAGCAACATCTTTCACTTGTTCACTTGCTTCACGCTCAATCAATTGATTATTAATCTCAATTTCTTTTATAAGTTTTTCTATATTCTCTATGCGAGTTTTTCTTAACTTATTAATAACATTAAAATTCAAACCATTTTCGCAAGTTATGCAAAAAGTATTTGAATGTTGTTTTGCATTATGCACTTCAAAAAGCTGTTTTTTAGTGTTAAAAACGATAAAATAATGCGGATTTAATGCTTTTATGCGTTCAGCAATATTAAAAGCATCGTTACTAATTTTGATTAATGCCATAATTATTAACTCCAAACTGCTTGTGTTATTGTTGTAGGTCTATCGCAAATTAAGTCGCAATACTTAACCAAAGTTGCAAGGTGTGTAGGATACCCCTCACGCTGATGTAGGACCTCGCCCTTATTGTTAGTCAACCAAGTCCAATCGCATAGCTGATGCAAGTGCCAAACTGACGAATCAACGAAAAAGCCATATTTTTCATCAACAAAACGGCTTGCGACAACAGGAATACCAGCAAAACTAATTGATTTAAACCCGCCTTCCAAATCCAAAATGTCAGTATTCATACTTTGTGCTTTTAACAAGTTTTGAATTTGACGACGGAAGAAGTAACTACAAAGTATAAAATCTGTTTCAGAATTTGTGTTAATTCGAGTATCATCGATAATTTTCATTAATGTTGGAATTGTATAATCCGCTTTTGCAGTTGCAGGCGTAAATGCAGATGTAGTTGTACGGTCAATACCATAAACATTTGTTATATCAGAATCACAAAGCCCTCTAATGCCAAGTGGTTCATATCCCTCCGCACTATCATACAAATACAACTCAAAATCAGCTTCACCGTCATATTCTTCTGGAAATTCAACATCAAGTGTAATAATGTTAGTCTCGTAATTTACATCAATTACAGTCGCATTGTTCAAAAAGTCGATATTTTCATCGTATAATCTACCTCTTAAACGCATTCCAACAACAAAAGGTCCTGCATTATATACAAAATACTCTTTTGAACCAACCACTCCTTCGCTAATTTTTCCAATAAAGCCGTTTCCATAGCCATATACCATACGGCGAAGATTAAATTTACTAGATTCAATCAAATTCTCCATTTCCGCATTCAATAAATTCAGGAATGCACCAGCCTCATCACGACTTGCACGAAGAGCCTTGTCTGAAATTTCGATTGTACCATATAAATTTTTAAGTTTTGAAGTAAGACTAACATAATTGTTTTCGCGAGATGTTGGCAAAGCGCCAATTTCAGTACCAGCGCCAATACCACCATTAATGCCGAGAGAAACTAGTTTTTTTACTTCATTTCCTGCAACATCTTGCGAGGTTGCCCCAATTTTTGCAAAAAATGGGTCAATATTTTTGTTTAATTGATTGCTAATAGCCTCTAAATATACATTTTTCAAAGCGCTATCAGCCGTTGACAATGAAATCATAATCCTATTTCCTCCTTTCCTAAACCGTTATAATTCCTTGCGCGTTTGGTCTATTACATACCAAATCTGCATATTTAACCAAAGTTGCTGAATAAGTTGCATAACCTTCTTTTTGTTTAAGAATAGAACCATCGCTATGCGTAAGCCATTCCCAATCACAAAGTTGATGCAAGGTAAATTCATTTGTATTCAACATAATAAAATTGTTCGTTGTTTCAAATCTATTGCGTAATAGTGGCACACCACAGAAAGAAACGCTTGTAAAACCGCCATTTAGGTGTGTAGTATCAAGATTTTTAGTGTAACCAGCGAGCAAACCCATAACTGTATAAATCATATCACCACCACACAAAATCACATTTGGTTGATAGTTAGATTTGTTTTCGATATTATCCATCATCTTTTGAATGAACATTTCGTCAAGAGTTTCAGAAGATTTTTTTGCATATTTATACGGCATAAGGCTAGCATATTCTGCCCTATTCAAACCATATAAAGTTTCGCTTTCACCAAAAATTGCACCAAGTCCTGTTATTTCTTTATCCTTACTGCCTTGTACACAGATAGTATAGTTCCCCATACTGCTTGATGTCAAAGACGAAGAAACTGCACTTAAATAAACAATTCCATTTGCCCTATCTACGCGCAAAACTTCAACGCCTTGCATACCCGCATCAAGCACATCACTTAAATAAAAATCAAGAAGCATTCCTTCCATAAAACCTGTTGCATTTGTAACTTTTATAGTTTTGTTAGAAGTGTCGACAGCAGTAATAGTTCCACCTATTTCACCTGAACCATCACCATAAAACATACGACTAATATTGAACTTACTCGATTGCAACAAGCCGTCCATTTCTGCTGTTAGCAAATTTACAAAAGCGCCTTCGTCATTAGTTGACGCACGAATCGCTTTATCAGAAATTTCAATTGTACCATAAAGGTTTTTTAATGTTGTGCTAAAATTTACATAACGACTATCGCAACTTTCAGGAAGAAGCCCATCTTCCGTACCAGCCCCAATTCCACCATTAAGCCCAAATGGCACCAATTTTATAATATTTCTACCATATACATCAGTGCTACTTTGCTTAATCATACTAAAAACTGGGTCAATTTTGTTGTTAAGTTGATTGCTAATTGCTTCAAGATAAACTGTCTTTAAAGCATTTTGAGCAGTTTGTAAAGTAATCATTTTTATCTCCTATTGAAAAAGTTTTTTAGCCAGCTCCTTTGCTTGCGCCATATCAGCGACATTTTTTCGCGGACTTGCGCGGTTTGCGCTTCCCTGAACGCTAGCAATTACTGACGGTGCGGACCTATAAGTTTTTAACTCACTCAAATAATTTTGAATGATAAGATTTTTGATTTTAGGGTTAGAAATGATATTTTTTTCAATAAATTCGTCACTTAAATCAATGTTTTTTGAACTTTTTTCTAGAACTCTCGCCCAAGCTTGTAGCAAGGGGTCAACACTTGAAAGCATTTCCTTATCTTGCATTAATTCTTTTGCGATTTCATTAGAATATTTTTGCGCTGACGGATTATCTATAAAAAATTTTTCTACCTTTTGCGACCATTCCGCATTGTCCCAAAAACCCACTTTTTGCTCGGGGGCTTGCACCTTATCCGAATTGTCAGGGGCTACAAAAGCCTTGTCTGACGTCAATTTTTCCGCGGACTCTTCCTCATTATTTTCTAAAATATCGGCTTTAAAAGCATTAAAATCATCATTTTTTGCATCATTTTCACTTGTTTTTATTGATTTTACGCAGTCTTTATCTGATTTTACGCATAATTCTTCCTGTTTTTCGCTATTTTGTTCTAAACTCTCGTTTTGAGTCATATTTTTCTTAATTTCAGCCAATTCCATAGCATTTTTAGTAAAACACGAGCGCAAACTGTCATATGCTTCTTTTAGGGTTTTTACAGATTTAAATGTACCTAAATCGATGTTATCCTCTTTAACATTATCGAATGTAGGTAATTCAAAAGGTAATTTTTCTTCCATTTTCTTATCTCCTTATTAGTTTGTTGACGAAAAAACTTATAGGTTATGATTGTTCAATAGGCATTGCCCCCTGTTCTGCCAATTGTGTAATTCGTTTGAATTGTTTATGTGTTCTAATGTGTTTTAGCATCTTTTCACGCAATTTTCCGCTTTTATCATTTTTATCAAAATCACCACTTAACATAAATGCGATATGCGCTGAAATATGTAAATCGTGGTCGTGAATTTCGATGACCTCGGGTTCTTTACCCTCAACAAAATCAATATTTTCTCGACGCGCTTTCTCAATTTGCAAACTATTATTATCAAGCGCATCTTCCCAAATACCAAAACCAAGCAATTCCAAAACTTTTAGACGCATTGCGTTGGAAAGTTTGCCATTTTCATCATGAAGAAGGCCAGCATTCAGTAAGTCGAACACCATTGAACGTTTTTGAGCGACCGTTTCGCCAAGCTCTGCTTCTGTTTCAAAAATAACATCATCTGAAGTAATTGACCTGTTATCCCAGTAGAAAAGTTGACTATCCCCATTGGCACCGACAAGTTTGTTCATACGTTGCGTTTTAGCAAACTGCTTATACATTCTTAAAATTTGTCTACCAATTTCCTTTATTGAGTGTTTTATAAATTCACCACTAGCAGAAACACGCATATCTTCTTGTTCAAGCAAAATTTGAAGCGCGACACCACTCATATTTGATATCGCAGAAGCATTAGAACCGAACAAATCACTAACACCGCTAACATTCAAAAATTCATTTAACAAGCGTTCCTCTTCATCTCGAAAATCCACTGGCAAACTAGCCGAAGAAAGCAGTTGCGGAGCGCGAGAACCTTGACGATATATCAACACTTTACCCGGGCTTAGCCCCTCATCTTCAAGATTATCAACATCAACGGACCCGTCCTCAACAGTCATAACACCCATACATAATCTATTTATAAATTCGTGTTTACGATTTTTAATTGCGTTGTATGCACGTTGAACGGGGATTGTGCGTTCGACAATGCTAGTACCCCAAAAAAGTGAAGGCTGTCCAACACTGATTTGACGAATAAAAGGCAATCCACGCTCACCGCTTTGCATATTTTGATAAGGCAAAATTCCTTCATAAAGTAATTTGTTGCCTGCAATAATCACAAGTCTTCCATCAGGAAATTCACTATTTGGCATTTCGTAACGTTCAATTACCATCGCTTGATTGTGTTTGGTCATTTTAGTCATTTTAGCGGAACGAGTGCTATATCCCAAACCACCAGCCACTTGCGAGTTAGATAGGTTATATGTATCAATATCTTCACCCTTTACATCAACTCCCCAATGCTTTTTAATAGCATCAACATGATAAGCACGAGCGTGAATTAAACTACGGCAATTTTCAATTGACTCACACGAGTTGCTATCGGGATAAATTTCAAAAGGCGAACACACTAACACATTAACATCACCCTCATAAATTCGTTCACCGACAGTCGTAAGACCGAGTAGCGAACCAGCATCATCATTCCAAATCACTTTGTAAAATGCAGTTCCGCAGATTTCACTCCAATATGTCGCCTGTGCTATCAACTGACTTAAATTAAGTTTTGTTGAAACTGATTGCAAAATATTTTTACAAACGTGAGCATTACTCACATCATCTTCATCACTACTAGCAGGCAAAACTGTCATTGATGGGCGCACTTTCGCAAGTTTTGAAAGGCGCGTTTCAACAATAGGCGCAACGTGATTGTACACTTCGCGTTCCTGCCAAAAATATTGCTTGTCAAAATCGTCAAGCGTATCATTTGCTCCGATACCGCAATACTGATTTCCCATAACAAAATTCAGATTAAGTTGCCACTGCGCATCAAATGCTTTTCGCTCTTCTTGACGGCGCTCAAAATCAGCACGAACTTCACTTACTAATTCTTTTTCGTGCGTTTCTTTCGATTTTGACACGTTTTTTGCGTTTTTTTGCATAAAAATTCCTCTCTTTTACTACTTTTCAAAATTAAATTTGTTTTTTATCGACCTAGGCACTAGATTTTTCCCTAAACTTTCGTATAGTTCGCGAGCGCATTTTTCGCACAAATATATACTAGATTTACTAAACCGCAGATTAAAGCAAACTCTGTTAGTACACATTGTGTTGCCAGAACATTTTGCTCGACGATTTGCACTGCTAACTATCATTTTACACCTCCTTTTAACTTTATTTCTTCTAACACTTTATTTCTCAACTCGTCCAGTTCTGCATCGCTCAAATCTCGCAAATGGTCCATATCATTATCCAAGCATTTTTCAAGAAGCGCGCGTGCTGCATTTATATCAGGTGGGATATGCTTTGTTGTAACCTTTTTTTTGACTAATTTCATTTCATTTTCATCGCTCACATATTCCTCAACAACTTCGTCAACGGTATACCCCATTGCTTTTTTTAGAAGTGATTTTGCAAGTTTTTCACTTTCCTTATCTTCCATCAAAACCTCCTATTTATCGAACGCCTATGCTGTGCAATTAATTTATACTTATGTTTTTGAATCATTGTTAGTGGTGGGCCTGTCTGCAATGGAGCTTCTGGGCGCGACATTATGTAATATCTCAATTCGTCCATTGCGTGGTCGTCCTTTTTTATTGGAGCATCAGCCTTTCCCCACCAATAACCCTTAATTTCGCGAATCATATTAACACAAGTAGAAAAAATAAATAATCTTGCCTCACCTTTTGCATTTTTTAGATAACTCTTTACTCGCGAAATACCTGAAAATAAATCTTTATTAACATTTGGATTGACATTTATACCATACTCCAAAAAAAGTTCACTGACACTTTTTGAAGATGCGAGAGTTTTTTGATTTGCAGCAGAGTCTATCAATGCGCCATACTTCCCATCAAAACCAGTATGCCAGCCCAAATTTTGACATTTTTCAATAATTTTGTTAGCATGATATTCTATTGGCTGACCAGCCTCATAGTGTTCGGCAATTACATAAATATTGCCATCAAAATCCACTGCATACCAATGAGCACTCAACGGATTATGTAAACCCGGGTCTATACTGATGTTATCATACCAATCGTGAGGCACAGAAAAAGGCTCTATTATATGCACATTCGGTTCAAATTCGCTATAAACCAGCCCACCCGATGCGGTAAACTTACCAAATCTACGACTTTCAAGTTCATCAGCACTTAAACTTTTTGTCAGCGAATCTATTTCAGCTTTTGAAAGATATGGGTTGTCCGCCCATTCCATTTCAATGCACCACACTTCGTCATCACCCCCTTCATTTAAATAAATTTTGTCATAAACCCACGTCAAACCTTTTAGTGGAGTCATCGTTCCAAATATACTACCCTCACGGTCGAGTACACGCATTCGACACTCAAGATAAATATCAAATGGTGGCTCTTCATCAAACCAAACCCAATCTAAACTTGTCCCTTGAAACTTCTCGCGCCCTTGGTCACAGGTTTTAAACCCAATTTTACTTACTCCACCGAAAACATTATTTATAAGAATATAATCAATTACCCCATTTTGAGCTGAGTCTTTTCGCCCATTCAACATCACAATATCCACAATCCAATCAGGATTGAGATAGTATAAAACTTTACTTTGTGCGACATCGCGCTGAACCTGTTGACTTAAGCTTACAACCCAACCATCACAATTTTTTTTATTTTCGCGGAAGGGGTGAATTCCGCGCGCTAGCCAGACCGCTTCAACGGCACCGCATTGTGTTTTTCCGCTTCGGTTCCCACCGAACACCCACTTGTTACGCTTTTTGCACTTATGAAATTGCATTTGCTTCTTATGAATTTTTGTCGTATTATAATCAGCAAGTTTATTATTCTCCCTTCGTCTTTTAATTTCCTTTTCGATTAAAAATAATTTTTTTAACGCCTCATCATTTCCCACTTTCACTTAATCCACCAAAATTTATAAAATTCGTCAACAATAGGTTTAAAATTCGTAAAAATAACAATAATTGCATATATAGTAACAATTACTATCTGCTAAAATATAAATGGAGTTTACTATGCGCAAAATTTTATTTACTGCACTTGCATTTTTATGCATTTTTAATTTCTCATATTTTTGTAATATTGTGCCATCAAAAGCAAGCGAACCGATTTACTATAGGGTCATAAGTGAGAATACAGTTTTATATCGCACCCCGCTTGAAAGCAACGAAAGCAGTAACGTTTATTTCTATTTGCCAACCACGTATTTTGTACTTTTTAATTCAACATTTGACGAACAATTTTTGAATGTAACGTACAAAGACTTCACTGGCTATGTCCTCGCTAGTGATGTACAACGCATATATTCCACCCCACAAACTCCATATGCGCCAACACAAAATTTTAGCGTTCAAGGTGTAGCAAATTTAGTAATGCGCAATGAGCCTACGACTAATGGAGACTATATTGGGACAATACCTTTCAATGCCACAGAAATTGAATACTTCGGAAGCATTGCGGGCGAGCAATCAAATTCTCAATTAAGTGATATATGGTATTTTTGTCGCTATGTGAGTTTTGAACAAGGCGTCTTAACGGGATATGTTTACGCGCCACTCACAAAAGACTTAACCGAAATCTCACCTAATTATGAAGAAGTCGAAACGGAACCAAGTGCATCAGTAAATACTGACACGATAATTGCTCCCGAACTTCAAACAGGGTCAAATATTTTATTAATATTGGGACTATCAATCCCTGCTATAATTTTGTTAATTTTGGTATTTAGACCTGAACGACGCAAGAAAAAACGCGAAGCCTCTCGTCAAATTGCGCAACTCAATAAATTATCACTTCCAGACAAAAAAGATAGTGATGACTTTGATTTTTAGCCATTTTTACGATAAATTAAAGTACTATGCAAGTATTATGCACAGTACTATACATACTAAACTCGTCCATAAACCGAGTTTATGAGGCGGTCAATTTTTTTCAATTTTGGAATCGAGAGTGGAACAAGTGTTTTATCTTTATGCAAGTATCTTGCAACATAACTGTTATACAATCCCACAATCCAGCCCTCATTTTCAAGCAATGTTTCAAAAAATTTTAAGTTATAACCTAGGTTGTAAATTTTTTGCATACAATCACAAACTGCGTTGTTAATTCTTCGATTAATCGTTCTGCGATTCATCTCAAATTCCTCTGCTATTGAATTAGAATCCATCTTGTCAACGTAATATCTAATCAAAAGTTTTGCACTATCGTAATCCATATTTTTTACGCCTTCTTCAATAATCATTTTGATTGTTAGCAGGCGTTTTTTTCTTTCAATTAAGTCAATTACTGCTTCCATTTTGTCAAGTGTTTCATTTGTATTGCTACAAGTTGTGTAACTATTAGCACTTGATTCAAGGACAAGCCTATCAATGCTCCCGACAACTCGACCGATATATTTATAAGACTCGAACAAAGTCTTTCCCCAAATTAATCTTCTCATTTTGTTTCCTCCAATTTTTGACAAAATATAATAAAATTTCCCCCTTGTGCCAAACATTCTATCCTATATAAAAACCATTTGTCAATACCTTGGGACATGTTTTTTGAAAATTTTTGAAAATTTTTGCATATTTTATTTTTATTTTTTAAAAATTGAAAATTTGTAAACTAAAAAATTTATATTTATAAATACTTTTTTTATTAAATAATTATTTAAAATTTTATAAAATTACTTATTATTTGTTTTTTAATTTTAAATTTTATGATATAATATATTTATAACAACCATTATTTAAAGGAATTGTACCTATGAAAAAGATATTAACTTATATTAGTATGTTTTTTGGTGTGCTTATTCTAGCACTTGGGCTTGGCTCTGCCCCTTTGTTTGCGACATCAACAATCAGTGAAGACATTACTGTTAGTGATGGTACGACCACTTTCTCGACTTTTTATGATGTAACTTATGATGATGCGGTGTACACAACTGATGGTGTAAATATCGCAAAAACAGTTGATGGAGAAAGTGAAATACTATTCTCGGCTACTGGCAATCCTATTGTTTCAATTGGAGTAATTGACGAAAAATTGCTCTTTACACAATCAGACGATTTTGTGTTCTTGTACGACCCATTTGAAACAATTGAGGAAGAGCGTTTGGACGAACTTGCGCACTATTACACAACTGACACAGGCTCTGAAGTACAAAATGCAATAACACATACGGATAAAAAAAATATTGCAGTTACAGCAAATGGTGAGGCTTTTGTAATCATTGGTTCATATTTAACAAAACTTGACAAAATAAACAGCAAACTTCTCTACCTTACAGCACTAAATGTTAACGGTTCAGGCACTCCTGCGACTTACACAGGTGGCGGATTCTATGCTTATGAGGACGGTTCAAGTTTATATTTTAGTATTGATACATCTATTTATAAATACAATGTTAGTGAAAATACATTTGAAAAAGTTGCTGAAAGTACTACTGAAATTACAGACATTGCCGTAGACGTTTTGGGTAATATCTTTTATTTAAGCGAAAACACACTATATAAAGTTGGTGAAAGCACCACCAGCATCGCTTTGTCTGCTGATAATATCTCATTTGACTTTACAACAGGAACAATATACTCTACTACAAATCAAAACTGCAAAAAAACAGTGCTTTATCAAAATGAAACTAAATTTGTAACTGATTATTTCTCTCTTCCTGCTCTTGTTGATGTAACAACATACTCAACGAAAAATGAAGTGGTTGATGCAATTTCAACAAATGAGAATGCCATTCTTTATGGGTATAGAAGCCTAGAAACACCAATTCACACTTATTCGTCAGCCAAAAACTTGATAGTTCTTGACGATAATGATGAAAAATTCTATTACGTACTTGATTCAAACTTTGAAAACGGATATAAAACTGGCTATGTTTTGAAAAATCAAAGCACTCTCCTCACTCATAACGCAAACGAAGTCGAAAACTTGACTGTTATTGTATCTAATGTAAAACTTTTTAACCTTCCAAATAGTGTTAAGCCAAGTGAAACAACCTACGCACCAAGTTTGAAGAAAGTTAGTTATGGTACAATTTTAGAAACTATCGCTTCACCACTCTATCCTACCGACAAAAACGGGACAAACTTTATTGCAGTAAAAGTCATTGATAATGAGCAAAATTTTGTTTGCTATGTTGATAGTAGAACTGTGATTAATTCTGCGGACGACAATGCGCTTGCAAATGTGTTGGTTAGCAATGCAAGCACACGTGCAAAAACCACTATATATCAAGATAGTGCATTAACACAAGAGATTGATAATTTAGAAAAGAATTTTAGCATTACTTTACTCGAAATTAAAGATGACGTATGCAAAATTGAATACATTCTTGACGGTGAAGTTAAGAGCGGTTATTGCCACAAATCTTTTGTAAATGATGGAACTTTAAGCGGAACGCAAATTCTTGGTATCATTCTAGTTGGTGTTACATTAATTCTCGCAATATGCATTGCTGTTTGCATCGCTATTGTGAAAAAGCGCAAAAAAAAGCAAGCACTTGAATAAAAAAAGAGGACGAAATTCGTTCTCTTTTCTAATTACTGCCCCATTTCTCGTTCAGTTGTTGTTGTAGTGGTTTGATTCCCCATATCCAACTCGCCACTAAAAAATTCTGCATTATTTCCTAAATCTGCACTTGCGGTTAGAGTTGATTGTCCATTATAATTAGGCATCATTGGTTGTTCGCTAACTATTTGTTCTGGAAATTCTTCAACCACAGCTTCTGCATTCGTAGCAGCCGCCAACGCTTCACGCTCTGCCTTCTCGCGCTCCAACCTCTTCAATTCTTCAAACTTCTCTTGATTAGCTCTTGCCCTATCAACGGCTTGTTTCCTATGCGGTGGAAGTTCAACTTCACCATTATTTTTTGAATTTTTCTTTTCCGCCCTTTCCCTTGCTTTTTTCTCTTTCTCGGCTTTAGCTTGCTTCTTTGCTTCCTTCTCTTTGTTAATTTGGTCTAGTTTTTTCTGTCTAGCAATCTCTGCCTGCTCACGCGCGTTTGCCTCTGCTTGGCGTTTTTTGTCTTCTTCTAACTGCTTTTGATGTTCAATTTCGTCTAGTTGAGCTTTCTTTTGGTCATAAATTTGTTGTGCACGTTCCGAACGTTGGTCTGCGCGTTGCTTTGCTAATTCTTCGCATTCTTTACTCTTTTGATAGCCATAGGCAAATTCCCTCAATTCCTCAACATTAATTTTTTGCGTTAACTTGCTTGTTAACGCAATATTCAAAACTTCCTTATTTGTGTCAAAGACTTTCATTTGCGCTTCACTAATTCGACTCGCATCAAGTTCGACACCAAATCGTTGTTTTGTAAAGGCAATAAACGCCTCAGGGGAAATTTGCGTGTTTGTCATTTCCTCTTGTTGTTCAAGCACCATTTTAGCATAAGTTTCTGGAGTTTTGACATCAAAACCGCCCTTGTCATTCTCAATATAAACTTGTCCATTTGCTCTTATCAAACGGCGACCATCAAAAGAAGTTACCATTGACTCAAATTTGCGTGCTTTGATTGGATTTGGGTGCATTCCGTCAATATAAATTTTTGCATTATATGCGTGCCAACGGTCGCGCAAGCGCTTCTTGCCGTTATCCTTATTAATTGCAGATGAAGTGAACGGGTTTCCGTCAATCAGGCGACATTCAGCAGGGACAGTAAGCGACTTAATCTTACGACAACCAGCAAACGCGCCTGCCCCAATTTCCTCAATCGTTTGAGGCAACTCAAAAGGTCTTAAATTTTTACACCCCGCAAAAGCATTCTCTCCTATTAAGGTCATTTCAACATTCAATGGGTCAATTGTAAAACTTTTTAATTTCTTGCAGTTTTCAAAAGCATTTTCGCCAATAAATTTCACTCTTTTTCCAAGACTGATGTTATTTATCTTTGTTTCAAAAAATGCATTTTCCTTGATGTATTCAAGCCCTTTTGGAAGTTTGATATTCTTAATTCTTGAACAACCACTAAAAGCATCTTTTTCAATGCCCTTCAAATTTTCAGATACGTTAACAGTACGCACAAACTTGGCATTTTTAGCAAAGCCCTCGCCAATTTCAACGACATCATTATTCATATCAATTCTAGTACAATACTTTTTGTCTGCATCAGTTAGTTTTTCAAAACTATACGAATTTGCAGGCAGAGTGTAAACGCCCAAATTACTCACTCTGCGAACGATGTTCTTACCAAAACTAATTTCATCAGCCATAATCAACCTCTCCACATTTTTATGTAATTATATTACAAATTATACCACAAAGATAACACTATGTCTACTTTTTGATAAAACATCGTGTATTTTTATTCAAGAAAAGCCCAAATATACAAAAAAACACGCCAAACTGGCGCGTCAATATAAAAATCTATTAAAGGGATTAGTTGTTTGCAACCTCTGCAACATTATCAAAACTTGCATCATCGTGTTTTAGAATATATTGCAGATTATCTTGGTCGGATACTTTGCTGACAGAAACTTCATAGGCGGTTCTTGTTTCTATCGTATCGTCATCAAGACGTTTTTGATATGCTCTGCTTTGAATTCTACCTGTAAGATACAATTTTTCACCAACAGTCAGGCCACTCACAAAACGTGCGTTGCGACCCCACGCGATGCACGGCAAATAGTCCGATTTGTTGTAAGCGCGATTAACAGCAAGTAAGCAATCACAAATTTCACGTTTAAAAGGAGTTGTGCGATAGATAGGTTCTTTGCAAATATAGCCTGTAAGTTCGATAATATTGCAATTTTGGTTTGCGATTGGTTCGATAATCTCTCGTACAAATACAGTAAGCATAAGTTTACTCTTACCGTCCACAAACTTATTGTAACTACGAAATTGACCATTTATTGCTAAAACATTGCCAATTTTAAGTTCACAATCTTTAAACAAACGTTCTGAAATTGTAATTGGGATAATGTCGTATTGCTCGGACAATCTATCAACTTGCAAATTGATGTCGTAAAAGCCTTCCCCGTAAACTTCGTGGCTAAAAACTGGTTCACTGGCAATTTCGCCACATAAATATACTCTGTTGTTGTTAAATTCAAAAGTCATAAGTTAATCTCCGTTTTTTAGTTTGTATTTAAATGTTGCACGCCCGCGCGGTCAATGGTGAAATTATCCTTGTACACAAGGTCTCCAATACAGCCAACAGTGTAGCCTTGTAATTTTAGCCTATCAAGTACGATTGGTAATGCGTCAAGAATGTGGTCAGAATTGTTATGGCAAAGTATAATTGAGCCTTCCTTGACTTTTGACAAAATGCGGTTTGAAATTTCGCTTCCGCTTATTCCTTTCCAGTCAAGACTGTCCACATCCCATTGAATAGTTTGCAAGTTCAAACTTTCCGCAACATCAATTAGTGTGTTGTTATAAGCACCATAAGGAGCACGGAAAAGTTTTACATCAACCTCTTGGGACGCGTTTTTAATCTTTGCTATGGATTGCTCCAATTCCAATCTGATTTGCTCTTCGCTCAATTTCGTCATATCTGGGTGTGTATTACTGTGAGTTCCTATTTCGTAACCATTTTCGTGAATTTTCTTAACAATCTCGGGATATTTTTCAGCCCAGAAACCGACCAAGAAAAACGTTGCGTTTACGTCATATTCTTTAAGTATTTCCATAATCTTTTCAGTTTTATCCGCGCCCCACGCCGCATCAAAACTAATTGCAACGCGCTTTTCCGTTGTAGCAACATTATATACAGGAATTTTTCGCAAATTATCGCCGAAAAATACCGCTGATATTGAATTTTCTCCGAGAGGCATCGCAAGAATAGCGCAAAGAACAATCACTGTCAGCGCTGACCAGATAACTGTTCGCTTTATTACAAGAAATTTCATAAAATCCTCACACAAATAGTTTAGCAAAAATTTTCGCACCATTTCAATAAGAGAACTGACGATATTTGTCGTAAATTGACAAATTTTTGTGTTAGGTGTCGAATATTTTGCTGTTCTAACTTATTTATATTCACCACTAAATCAAATTAGCACAAAAAAAACGGCACTCACGCCGTTTTTTATGTTTTAGTTTATTAAATTAAGACTTATGCATTTTTGATATTATTTAACATTTTTATAACCGCAAACAGTCTTATCAACATTTTTAAGCGGATTACCCTTCTTTTCACGAGGGATAATTGCAATCTTTTCAGAATTTAATCCAACTGTTTCAGCGTTCGTAATCAACACGAGGTCTGCTGGATTTGTGATACAAGTTGCAAAAGTGATTTTATCGTCCTTACTCAACAAGATTAATCTTACACCCTTACGATAACGTGGCAACTTGTCAATTTGCGCAAGAATAACTCGTTTTGCAAGTCCTTGTTCTGTAACAACAACCATTTCGCCCTCATCAGGTGTAAGTCCTGCGTAGACACAATAGTCGCCTTCGTAGAAATTCACTCCCTTAACACCACCAGACACTCTACCCTGTGTTGGCACATCGTCCTTTGTTGCAAACAATACTTGACCATATGCAGTCGCAAAAATCATATCGTGCCCGTCCACATCAAATTCGACATTTGTAACTTCGTCATCGTCATGAACCTTAACAGCTTGGATATAACTCTTTACCGTGTTGTATTCAGCGAAAGCTGTTTTCTTAACCATACCGCCACGAGTAAAGAAAAGCAAATTGCGCTTTTCGTCCTCTGCAAATTCGGCTGGAATTAACGCCACAACTCTTTCATTAAAACCAAATTCGACAAAAATATCTCTTGGATTTGTTCCCTTGTCGCGATATTTGTTGCGTTGGAGGTCTGAAACGTTAAATCTCATCATATAACCAGCACTTGTAAATGCCAAAATATCACTATCAGACTTCACATTAAGAATTTGTGTATGCACTTGTGAAAGATTGCCACCATTCTTAAAGTCTTTTTGCGCTGAACTATAAGTCTTGGCTTCAAAACACTTTAAATATCCTTCGGCTGTAAGACCTAACACCATTGGCACAGGGACATCAACTTTAACTGTTTCAATCTCGATTGTTTCCTCTTTGCCAAGGATTTGCGTTCTGCGTGGATTTTTATATTTTTTCTTAATATCGAGAATTTCTTCCTTAACTGTTTGAAATTGCAAAGCTTCGCTCTTGATAATTGCGGTAAGTTTTGCAATTAAAAGTTTGAGTTCCTTCAATTCGTCAGTTATTTTGTTTACTTCAAGGCTTGTAAGTCGAGCAAGACGCATATCCAAAATTGCCTGCGCCTGTCGTTCAGAAAGAATAAACCTTTCCTTTAACTTCATTTTAGCATCAGCAGTTGAAACTGCTTTCTTAATTATTTTAACAACTTCATCAATATTCTTAATCGCAATTAGCAAGCCTTCTAAAATATGACTGCGTTCTTTTGCTACTTCAAGGTCATATTTACTACGACGCAAAATTATTTGACGTTGATACTCGACGTAGTAACTGATAATCTCCATCAATCCCAAAGTTTTTGGTTTTGCACCAGCAATGGCAACCATATTAATTGCAAAACTGCAACGCATATCTGTACTTTTCATAAGACTATCAACAACAGCCTTCACGTTGCCGTCCTTCTTAATTGTAATAACGGCGCGCATTCCATTTCTGTCAGACTCATCACGCACTTCAGCAATATCAGTCAAAACCCCCGTTTTCTCGTCGCTGAGTTCAACAATGTTTTGCAAAAGTTTCGCCTTGTTGACCTGATAAGGCAATTCTGTGATTACGATGTTTTTCTTGTCGTTCTTGCCTTCCTCGATGTGGTATTTGGCAATCATCATAATCTTACCCTTACCCGTCTGATACGCTTTTTCAAGTTCATCGGTCGTCATTAAAGCGCCTGTTGGGAAGTCTGGACCTTTAATGATTTTCATCATTTGCTTTAAAGTGATTTTTGGGTTGTCTATATAAGCAACAACACCATCAATAACTTCTGCCAAATTGTGTGGCGGAATATTTGTTGCAAGACCAACGGCAATACCGCTAGCACCATTTACAAGCAAATTTGGGAAACGACCAGGGAGCATATCAGGCTCTTTGATAGTGTCGTCAAAGTTAAGACTCCAACGAACAGTATCCTTATCCAAATCGCGCAAAAGTTCAAGCGCGAGAGGCGCAAGACGCGCTTCTGTATAACGCATAGCAGCGGCACTATCGCCGTCATTGCTACCAAAGTTTCCGTGTCCTTGAACAAGACACTCACGCATATTGTGTGGTTGCGCCATACGTACCATTGCATCATAAACAGATGTGTCGCCGTGAGGGTGATATTTACCCAAACACTCACCAACGATACGCGCTGACTTCTTGAAAGGCTTATCAGGTGTAAGCCCGAGTTCCATCATTGCATATAGAATTCGGCGCTGAACAGGCTTTAATCCGTCTTCAACACGAGGGAGCGCGCGGTCAAGAATAACGAACTCACTGTATGGCATCATACTATTGTGAAGCACTTGGTCCATACCGCACTCGATAATACCGCCAGACGAAGCCAAATCAATCTTGCCTGTGCTAGCCTTTTTCTTATTTTCATCTTTCATAATTTACTCCTAATTTACTGGCTTGAAATTATCTTCTTTGTTAAAATTCGCGTGCGTGCTGATATAAGCCTTGCGCGCTTCAATATTATCGCCCATAAGTGTTGTTATCATAAGTTCTGCATTTGCAGCATCTTCAAGTGTAACACGCATCAACGAGCGAGATTTTGGGTCCATTGTTGTGTCCCAAAGTTGTTCTGGGTTCATTTCACCAAGACCCTTGTAACGTTGCATTGTATAACCTTTTCCAATACGCTCAATAGCCTCTGGAAGTTCTGCATCAGAATACACATATTCCACAGTGTCGCGCTTTGCAACTTTGTACAGCGGTGGAAGCCCGATATAAACGTGTCCATTTAACACAAGTTCTTTCATATATCTAAAGAAGAATGTTAGCAAAATTGCACGAATGTGTGCACCGTCTTGGTCGGCATCACTCAAAATGATTACTTTGTGATATTTTAAGTTCGACAAATTAAAGTCCTCACCAATACCTGTTCCAAGTGCGCTTATGATTGTGCGAATTTCCTCGTTCGCAAGCACTTGCGCAAGACGTTTCTTCTCTGCATTTAGAGGCTTACCACGAAGTGGTAAAATCGCTTGGAAACTTCTGTCGCGCGCCATTTTTGCGCTTCCGCCCGCACTATCACCCTCAACGATAAACAACTCATTAAGTTCGGCTTTTCTTCCCGAGCAACTGCTCAACTTACCCACGAGGTTACTGTTTTCAATGCTGTTTTTAGCGCGAGTGATTTCTTTTGCTTTTCTCGCTGCTTCACGAACTTTCGCCGCATTTTTACCCTTGTTAATTGCTAGTTCAAGGATATTCTTGTTTGCATTCTGGTCAAAGAATTCCATCAACTTCGCGTACGAAAGATTTTCAACCTCTGGCTTAATTTCGGTGTTACCCAATTTTGTCTTTGTCTGACCTTCAAACTGAACATTACGCATCTTAATTGCTAGCACGATTGTAAGCCCCTCGCGATAGTCCTCACCAATAAGAGCCGGGTCCTTATCCTTGATTAATCCATAGCGTTTTCCAAGGTCGTTAAATGCGTGGGTTATTGCAGATTTCAATCCCGTTTCGTGCGTACCACCCTCGCTTGTTGGAATGTTATTAACATAACTAAACGTATTTTCCGTATAACTATTGGTGTACTGCATTGCACAAGCAATTTGCACTAGGTCGCTCTTTGCTTCAAAATAAATTGGTTTAGAATGCTCGGTACTTTTGTTTTCATTAAGATACTTAACAAAGTCACTTAAACCACCGTCATACTTAAATTCCTGCTTAAACGCCTCGCCATCGGTTAGTTTGCGCTCGTCAACAAGGATAATTCTAATACCCTTGTTCAAAAACGCAATTTCGCGTAAACGTTTTGATACTGTTTCCAAATCAAAAACAATGTCCTCAAAAACTCTATCATCAGGCATAAAGCGAACGAGCGTACCTGTTCTAGTTGTTTTCCCAACTTTTTTAAGTGGTGCAACAGTTACACCGCTCTTAATTTTACTACCGCTTCCCTTGCTCTCAAACTGCATTTCATATTCATATCCTTCACGGAAAACCGAAACACTTAACCAGCGAGAAAGCGCATTTGTAACCGACGCACCAACACCGTGAAGACCTCCCGAGAAGCCATAGTTATCATTGCCAAACTTACCGCCCGCGTGCAACTGCGTGAATACAACCTCCACACCACTAACTTTCATTTGAGGGTGAATATCAACAGGGATTCCGCGACCGTTATCCTCGACCTGCGCACTGCCGTCCTCCTCTAATGTAACGGTAATGGTATCACCAAAGCCGTTTGCAATCTCATCGACCGAGTTATCAACAATTTCCCACAACAAGTGGTGAAGTCCTTTTGGTCCCGTTGTACCGATGTACATACCCGGGCGCATACGCACCGCATCAAGACCTTCAAGAACTACGATATCTTTAGACTCATAACTTTTAGACAAAATAATTCTCCTCTTGCTTTATAGCCTATATTTTAGCACAAAACTACAAAAATAAAAAATTATTTTACGCATAATTTTAGACTTTTTTTAATATTTTTCGCCAAAATTGCATAAAATTATAAGGATATATGTGAGATTTAGAAACATTTTCAAAAATTTTTAAAATTTATCAAAAACACTTTAAGAGGTAATTTTATGGCTAAAAACACGATTGTTTTGACTGGTGGCGGAACGGCTGGACACGTTATTCCTAACCTAAATTTACTGCCATTGCTCCTAGAACATTTTGACCGTATTGTATACATTGGTAGCAAGAACGGAATTGAGCATGCATTAATTTCAGAGTATCCTCAAATTGAGTTTTTCCCTATTGAAACCGTAAAATTAAAGCGAAGTTTAAGCCTACAAAATTTACTAATTCCAGCAAAACTTATGACAGGACGAAAGCAAGCAATCCGCCTTCTTAAAGAGATTGAGCCAAGCGTGATTTTCAGCAAAGGCGGGTTTGTTTCCGTTCCTGTTGCACTTGCCAGCAAAAAGTTAAATATTCCTCTCATTTCGCACGAAAGCGACTACACATTGGGGCTTGCGAACAAACTAACCCAAAATTATAGCACTGCAATTTGCACAACATTTAAAGATACAGCAGAAAGACTTAAAAATGGTATTTATGTTGGCGCACCCCTGCCCTGCACTGCTGTATCGCAACAAGACAAAATGCGTGCGCGACAAATGTACAATCTCAATAGCGATAAGCCCCTATGTCTAATTGTCGGCGGAAGTCTTGGCGCAGAAAGCATTAATAAAAATGTTTGGGGCGCACTTGATACACTCCTAAAAACTCACCAAGTTCTACACATCACAGGCAAAGGAAAGTTAAATTCTGAAATCAAGCGCGAGGGATACACACAAGTGGAGTTTGTGAGTAATATGCCCGCACTTCTTGAAATTGCCGATGTCGCAATCACGCGTGGCGGGTCTAATATGATTTTTGAATTGCTGGCACATTCTATTCCAATGCTGATAATCCCGCTATCCAAAGGCAGTCGTGGCGACCAAGTTGAAAATGCCGAATATTTTGAACAAAAGGGCTACTCCCTCACTTTACTTGAAAGCGAACTTACACCTGATACACTCGCTTCAACATTTACAAAACTAATCGAACGCGCCCCACTAATACGCGCCCAAACGCGCCACGCAGTCCCAAAAGATAGCCTTGAAAAAATCCTTTCCATAATTCTAAAAAATAAAAAGGCGGACTAACCGTCTTTTTGTTCTATTTGGCAACAACTACGATATACAGGCAAAATACTCTCTATATATTTACTATCATCTCCAAACCTTTTAAAACATACTTCGCAAGCCTCTATTGCCCGTGAAATTTGCCCCAAAGATTTCAATTCCACCACTAAATCCTTTAATCTTTCCTTTGAGAATTTATCAAATTTTATCCCTTTGAATAAAATGTCGGAAATTTCTTTGGCTTTCTTTTGACTTACTTCATTCAAATTTTTGTCCAAAATTTTCCCATAAAATTTATAATACAACACACCATCTTTTTCTAATCTTAAGTAATCTTTGCTCACTTTTTTCCCTTTTGTTGAAAATTTTTAATATTATATAAGTAGAGTTCTACTTTGTCAAGTTTTTTTAGTATTTTTCTACTATAATGAAGTTATGATTGAAATTTTTTGTATACGATTAAAAGAACTGAGGCAAGAAAAAGGAATTTCGCAACTCACTCTTGCACATAATATAGGAGCAACTCAAAAAGCGGTCGACTTTTGGGAAAAAGGCATAAATGAGCCTAAAATTAGTTATGTTGTGAAAATCGCTCAATACTTTGATGTTACATTAGAATATCTTGTAGGATTGGAAGATTAGAGAAAAATTCTCTACTCTTTTTTTATACTTAAATAATTATTTTACCCCATAAAAAGCACTAAACTATGCGCAAAATAACGCGCATAGTATATGCATAGCACCTATTTTTCGACTATTTTATCTATTGAGCCAAGGTCAGCGAGAACATTGGAGTTGTATTCATAAGTGATGTTTTTTTGAGCCAAATTTTGTTCTATCGCCTCGTTTATTGCAAGCGAAATTAACTTACCAAAACTTACCCCTTTATCTCGCCAAAGGTAGAATGCAAAACTTCCCGGAATTGTATTAATTTCATTTAGATAAACTATGTCATCAGCAAATAAAAAATCAATTCGAACCACCCCCGCCAAATCAAATTCGGCATAGACTTTTTTTGCAATTTCCTCCACTTTTTCTACCACCCACTTTGGCAAATCTGCTGGCACTTTGCGCTTTGTATTTTTGTCATTCATATACTTTTGTTCAAAGCCAAATAGCCCCGTAGTCGCCACTTCCTCAATACTCGAACATTTAATTTCGTCTTTAATTTTGATTGCTGAAATATTGAGTTCGCGAAAATCCATTATGCACTGTTCTATAATAACTTTTTTATCAAAATTTTGAGCATATTCGATTGCTTTTTTGAGGCTTTTGTTATCTTTGATTTTCGTTATTCCAATACTACTACCAGCGCGCGCGGGTTTAACAATAAGCGGATAATTTAGTTCACTGTTTTCAACGTTTTTTACAATCTCGGCACAATCAGTTCCCCAAACGTAATTTGGAGTTTCAATTTTCAAACTTTCTAATATGCGCTTTGTTGCCACTTTATCCATACATAAGCTACTCCCAAGCACCCCAGCCGAAGTCGTGGGAATGTGAGAAAGAGAAAATAAGCCCGCAACTGCCCCTCCCTCATATTCCCCGCCATGAAGCGCAAGAACTGCACAATCTATGAAAATTTTTCGCTTTTTCCAGCCCTTAATTTCAAGCCAAGGTTCATTCATAACCAACCCACAAATTTTGCCTTTTGGTTCCGTATTATAACATTCCGCATTCCCCAAATGTTCGCCAGTTATCCACTCTCCCGAACGGGTAATGTAAATCGGAATTACATTAAATTTTGAACTAATATTTTTAATTATTCCCAGACCTGTAATGATTGAAATGTCATGCTCAACCGTCCGCCCACCAAATACAACCGCAATATTTTGCATACTTGCCCCCTCACAAAAACTACATATTTTATATGCAAATATCAACTAAAAAGTGAAAAAAGAGGGATTACCTCTTTTTTATTAAATATAATTATCAGGCAAATCATTTTCCCATAGAATTACATCTTTTGGCATAAGAACATCTTTCAGTACTTCCTGTGTTGCGAGCAAATTTTCCGCCTCGTATATCTTGGTTTCGTCAAAACCGCTATCGAGCAAACCTTGCTTAATTGAAAGATAATTACTTTTATTCACAATCACGACAATGTCAGCAACTTTTCCAATTCTTGTCCCAAAGTTATAATTTTCCAATCTTTCGAGCGTTCCCAACTCGACAAGCCCCGGCGTTATTACTATTTTTCTACGCTCCTCAAACATTTCAAGCACTTCAAGTGCGCGCTGACTACCTTCAATACTTGCGTTATACGTATCATCTAAAATTACAACATCATTTTCCGCATTAATCAACTGCAAGCGATGTTCTACTGGACTAACCTTTGCAATTCCCGCCAAAATTTGCTCGTTATTAAGTCCCAATTCTTTTGCAATAGCAACACACAGCACCAAATTAGTGATGTTGTGAAGTCCAAGTAATTTTGTGTTGCAACTCAATTCTTCATTGCCTATATGCAACAAAAATTTCGTTCCAGCGCTTGATGTTTCAATATCACTTGCCCAAATATCTGCAATATTGCTAATTGAAACACAGCATTTGCGACATTTACTTTTTTGAGCAATTTCTTCCACATACTCACAATCGGCATTAAACACGCAGAAGCCGTTTTCGCCCAAATAATCAGGCAATTCTGACTTTGTGCGTTTTACATTTTCAAGGGACTTAAACGTTGCGATATGTTGAGCCCCAACAGAAGTTAAAATTCCATATTTAGGCTCGACAAGTTCACAAAGTTCGCGAATATCGCCCATTTGTCTTGCCCCCATTTCAGCAATCAGCACTTGATGCCCGATGGTCAAATTTTGCAAAATTGTTTTTGTAATGCCCATTGGCGTATTAAAATTAAATGGTGTAGCGCATACGCTATACTTTTCTGAAAGAATAGTTGCAAGAAAATTCTTTGTACTTGTTTTTCCAAAACTTCCAGTAATTCCAATTTTGATTAATTTTGAATGCTGATTTAACTTCTTTTTCGCGCGCTTTACATAACCACGACTAATCGAACTTTCAATTGGCTTTAATAACCAGTGGACGAAAGGCACAAGCACAGGGATAAGCAACGGCGAAAGCGCAACAGCACCAAATCGGAAGAAACTTAAAAACAAACTTGAAAGAATTATCAAACCAAACGACACGGCGAAACACAAAATAAACAATAAAATCACCGCTCTATTCATTCGATTTGTCATTTTAAGTGGAGTTTTCTTTGGCGCAAAATGCACATTTATAATATAAATATAACTAAACAACAAGTAAAAAATTAGTCCTAGATAAGACAAATATTCATTATATCCATCTAAAATTACATTTGTTACAATCAAACACAAGCACGACAGAATCGTAACCATCGCGAGCCTGCCGACATACATACCGCCCGAGCCTTTGAACCACTCAAAATAGCCTCGGGTATGATAGCCTGACAACTGGATAACCTGCAAGAACTTATAGCCCTCCAAGCACATCACAATCGAGTTGATAAGCGAAATCATCAAAGCTATGTAAAAATGCCAGTTTGAAAAGTCAAAAAAATCTATCATCGCTTCACCTTACTTAATAAAATTGTACACCGCTCTCATAAAAGCATTATGGTCGTCAATGAAACTAAAATGACCGCCATTGAGTGTAACCAGTTCGCTTCGTTCTATCAATTTGCGAAATTTGTGCGCCATATACATTGGGGTATCCTTGTCCGAACGCCCCCAAATCAGCAAAGTTCGTTGAGTAACCTTTCTAGCAAAACTCGTCAAATCTTCATTAACAACGCGGACAAAAACCCCTCTCATAACAGCATTAAGTGCCTTGTAATCCTTTGAACCAAACTTATTTAGTTCGCTTTCATCGACCTCGCCTGCTAACACTTTTGCTTTCATCTTTTTATATTTATTTTGTTTTCGCTTTTGCTTTAATGTTAATTTGGGACGAAGTCCAGCGCTGTCAACCAAAACGACATCGGACACAAAGGAACATTTTCCCGCAAGTATCAAAGCCACGCGTCCACCAAAACTATGCCCAACAATGCAAACAGGTTTTCTTATAACCTTTTCAACGAATTGCTTTATTGCTTCCGCATAATCATAAATCCCTGCGCTTTCTTTCGGCAATTCGCTTTGACCAAAGCCCCAAAAATCAATCGCAAAAACTTCAAAATCGTTTTCAAGTTCTGCGCGTACTCTATTCCAACAAGTCAAGTCCGAACCCCAGCCGTGTAACAACAAAACACAAGACCCCGCGCCTGACGCAACATAATTCATTCCTAGAAAACTTGGCATAATCACCTCGTGGATATATATGCCAAAACATCAAATTTTGCTATAAATCGCGACGCATTAGCACAGCATCTTCGCCTTTTTTGTAATAGTCGGCGCGTCTACCAACTTCACTAAACCCTAATTTTTTATACAAAGAGTATGCTGGGAAGTTTAATGAGTTTACTTCTAAAAATATAGTTTTGCAATTTACTCTTAATTCTTCAATTAATGCATTCAGCATTTTAGTTGCCACACCCATAAGTCTCACGCTACGATGCACCACAACACGCAAAATTTCGGCTTCTCCAGCGACTAGCATAACAGCCACTAGCGCTTTGACTTCGCCATTAGCCCTACCCAAAAAACAACGATAGTTTGGGTTATCAAAACTCTGACGCACAGCAGTTTCGTTCCAACTTAAATCCCATTCATCGCCTTGACTTTCAAGAGTCAAAATGTCATTAATATCCTCTAAACTGGCGCGTTTTAACTCAAAATCGCCAATCATTTGCTCGGCTTGGCTAACACGCAAATACAAGGGTGAAGCATTGACTGCGTCAGTAAATTCTTTCGCTTCAAACTTATATTTTGAAATTGCCACAAGGCTGTCAAGTTTATATTCCTCGCTTTCGCCCAACGAGTCGGCAAAATTCGTCCCTTTCTCGCCATTATGGTTATAAATAATGTCAACTTCACCATTATAATTTGCCTTTAAATATCCCACAAAATGCTCAAATTTATCCACACGTGGCGCAACAATTTGTTCAAGCCTTGCTCCATTTTTTACAAAAGTTTGATGATACACAAGCCCAGCACCTGCATTTATTACTGCGCAAATTGGATTTTTTGCGCTGTCTATCCTATTGTAAGCCAACAATTCAAGCGAATTAATTGCAATAATCGGCTTATTTAATGCAAGAGCAAAACCTTTAACCACACTCATTCCAATACGGATTCCAGTAAAAGAGCCAGGCCCAATCACACACACCAATGCATCAAGGTCAGAAAGGTTGATGTTATTTTCTTCTTTTAGTTCATTCAACAATGGAAAAAGCGTTTCGCTATGACGAGAAAAGCCTGCCGATTTCACAATCTCGCGCTCTTCTAAAACAAAAGCGATTTGCGTATCTTTTCCTGCTGTATTTAACGCTAATAATTTCATTTTGCCTCCGAAATCCTGATTTTTCTTGCGTTTTCGTCAATGACGGAAATATCAATCATAATGCTATTTTTAGGCAAAATACCTGCGACCTTTTGAGGCCATTCGACAAAGCAAACACCTTCTCCCGAACGCAATACTTCGTCAAGCCCACTTTCAACCGCCTCGGCACACGATTTTAGCCTATACATATCAAAGTGATAAATTGGCATTTTTCCTGCATATTCATTTAGAATAGTAAAAGTTGGGCTTGTTACAAGTCCATCAAAGCCCAAAGCCTTGGCAACGGCTTTTACAAATGTAGTTTTGCCAGCGCCCAAATCGCCTGTAAGCAATACAACATCACCTTCATTTAGTGTTTGAGCAAATTCACGAGCCACTTTTCCTAAATCTTCCACATTTTCCACAATTTTTTCCATTACGCGGTGCTCTCCTCGACACTTGCAGTTGCTTCCTTTGGAGTTTCGGCTAATTTTCTAATTCCCACCAAATTCAGCGTATTTTTTCCATCACTCCAAAGTTTTTCAATGTTATAAAACTCACGCATTTCTGCCGTTAAAATATGCACTATGAGTGAGCCAAAATCAAGTACTATCCAACGATTATCACCTGTACCATCGCGTCTAATCACCTTTGCATCTATCTCTTCAAGCGCGTCCTCAATATGCCCTTCAAGTGCACGCGCGTGTACTGTACTATTTGCGGTTGCGATAATAAAATAATCTGCGATATTTGAAAGATAAGATACATCAATCAATGCAATATTTTCAGCCTTATTTTCATCTAAAATTTCGCTAGCCTTTATCGCAAGCGTTGTGTCATTACTAAATTGTTTAACTTTCATATAAGCCTCCTTAATTAAAAGTGAATAGTGATGTGATTTTAAAGCAAAATACGCTTCAATTTCGCAGTTCATTACTATTTAGCATAGTATAACCTATTTTACTCATTTAGTCAATTATTTTAGCATAAACGCATCTAATTTAGGCAATAATTAAGCCAAAAGTAAACGAGGAGTTACGTATGCGCAGTAGGTTTAGTTTGTTTGTTGATGCGATTATCTTATTTCTTGCTTTATGGCTTTTATTTTTTGCGTGGATTCGTTTTTACGCAAAAACAGTAGCAATATCGGCACTAGCGGGCGCGACACTTTCAGGATTGATTGTCTATCTAGTTTTCTTTTTGGGATACAAGCGAAATCTAAAAATTAATCTTTCCAAGACAGAAAAAAAGAATGCCCAAACACTCGCACTCAACCTTAATTTCACTCCAATATCACAAGTTTTAGAATTTTTCAGCGCATGTCTTGACAAAGACTATCAAATAAGTGAAATTTGCGCAAATTCCCTTGTTTTAACCCCCAACTCTGCGCAAAATAGCGCGCATAGTACTATGCATAGCACCCTTTTTGTGCCGTTTTACGAGAATAAAAAATTCGCACTCTCTCATCTTTCCACCGTCTTTAAACTCGCAAAAGCAAAAGGCATTAGCGAAGTGATAATTTGCGCGGACGAGGTCGAATCTGATGTGAAAATTTTTACAAAACAACTAAACGGCTGGAAATTTTCTTTTATGGATACTCTTGAGTTTTATGGACAATACGCAAAAGATAAATCCCCGCTCCCCGCTGTGCTTGATGTTGATAAGCCGAAATTACAACGCAAAGAAATTATTGCCTACGCGCTAAATCCTGCACGCGCACGACACTATCTACTATTTGGATTTTTGTTACTCGCGACAAGTTTTATTGTTCCGTTTAAAATCTACTATCTACTCTGGGGAAGTCTAATGTGTGTAATCGCCCTATTAATTAAAGTAATCCCAATTTTAAAAAAGGAATGAACTAAATTCACTCCTTTTAATTTTGGCGGAAAGGGAGGGATTTGAACCCTCGATGCCGTGAAGCATACCGAATTTCGAGGCCGGCTCATTCAACCACTCTGACACCTTTCCATACTTTTTTAGTATATCAAATTCAAGTTCAAATGTCAACAAAAAGCTGTTAAATTGCCTAATGATTTACCTAATAAAATCATATATGAAAATTTTTAACAAAATATGCAATTTTGTTTGCTCTAAAATTTTAAATAGTGTAAAATTATTAAAAGCATTTTTGGGAGGATATGATATGAAGAAAAAATTTGTCGGCGCACTTATGGCAGTGGCTCTTGTTGCTCCTACTACCCTTTGCTTTACAGGCTGTGGAGAAACGGATTCTATAAGCGCCCGCGATATTTATTCTTTTGCTGCCGTTTCCAGTGCGCAATACTTATTTGAAATGGAAAGCGACCTTGTAACATCTAGCACTATCCTAACCAGCAACATTTCCCGCCCTGAATCAATTAGCGAAGCTGACGAGAAAAACCTCGCAACTTATCTTGGAATGTTCGATGAAATTTTGCAGGACGACAGCATATCGCACACAACTTCCCGCGTTACCTCAAACGACCCAGAAAGATATCATAATTACAAAAACAAAATGAACATAACAATCCCAACAATAACAAACCAAATAAGAGAATATATCTTATACTTTACTGAAACAAACACGGAAAATAACCGCGATGTTCAAGAACACGAAGTGAACATATCTTCAACCCTAACAGGTAAACTTGTAATCATTGGCGATGAGTACGACGTTATCGGCACTCGTGAAGTTGAAATCAACGAAAAAGGCGAACGCGAAACTGAAATTGAATTTACTACTGTTTCCCCAAGTGGCAATGAAGTTATTGTAAAACAAACTATTGAAGAAGACGAAATTGAATATGAATATCACATTGAAGAGCACCCTAACAGCGATTGCGAATTTGTGTTAAAAGCAATGCACGTTGAAACCTCAAAAGAAAATGAGGAACGAGAATTATATCTTGAATTTGAATCAAAAAACGGCTCTGCTTTAAGAATAACAAAATATGAAATTGTACACGTAGAAAACACTACCGACACTTTTAATGTACACAAAATAGAAGAAACAAGCACACAACCAATTTACACAAATTTTCAAGTTAAAGTAACAAATGAAGATGTAACATTTTATTATGAAAACAATTTCATAAGCGTTGTAAATAAGTAAAAAGTTTAGCACTTTGCTAAACTTTTTTTAATCGTCCTCAATTCCCAGCAAATAATCTGTTGTAACTTTGAAATACTTTGCCAATAACAATAATTGGTCACTTTTTACATCTGCTTGCCCGTTTTCCCAACGACTAATTGTCGCTATTCCAACGCCCAACTCCTTGCTCAATTCATTCATAGATAAGCCCTTATCTAACCGCAATTCTTTTAATTTTGCACTTAATTTTCTCATAAGCATTATTATAGCAAAAAAATTTAAAAAAGTATTTGACTTTCCACAAGTGGAATGATATAATATTTTCCACAAGTGGAAATCTTGATAATTAATATAAGGAGAACAATATGAACAGAGCATATAAATGCATTTTAAAATTTATGGAGAAAAACAATATTACAGAAGAAGAATTTTGCGAAAAATGCAAAATCACCAAGCGCACACTAAATGCAATCAAGCGAAAATCCATAAAATTCCCTCTCACTCATTTTTTAAGCATTGCCGAGGTTCTAGACATCGAACCACTCGAACTATTGTATAAATTTATTTAAACTTGACAAATCACATTATATATGATATACTTAAATAATCAAAGAAATTGATTTATTTATAAGCACTTGGCAAATACTCTATTTGTTTTTTGATTTATATCAGTTAAGTGCTGGGCTACATTTAGCCGATGTAAATCTGGGATTTCCCCACTTTGGAAAAACTTATATGAGGTAATATTATGAAAACATTTGAAAATCTTGGCTTGCGCCCAGATTTGGTTTCTGCGTTGCACGAGCAAGGTTTTAGTGCGCCAACAGAAATTCAAACCCGCGCAATTCCTACAATTTTAAACGGCAAGGACTTAATTGGACTTTCACAAACTGGAACAGGCAAAACTTTGGCTTTTTCTCTTCCAATCTTGCAAAAAGTAAATGAAGAGCGCTATGTTCAGGCGCTTGTTCTCTGCCCTACTCGTGAACTTGCCGAGCAAATTTTACTCGAAGTGCGCAAAGTAATCAGCAAAAACAGCGGATTGCGCGCGGTTGCAGTTTATGGTGGCGCTGATATACAACGTCAGATTTATTCATTAAAACGCGGGGCAAACATTGTTATTGGAACACCTGGACGCGTGCTTGACCACATTTCAAGAAAAACGCTAAAATTAGGTCTTGTTTCAACGGTTGTGCTTGACGAAGCTGACGAGATGTTGAATATGGGATTTAGAAATGATATTGAAACAATCTTGCGTGCAACCCCAGAGGAAAGACAAACAATTATGTTCAGCGCAACAATGTCCAAAGATATTTTGGCGATTACAAAAAAATATATGAACAAGCCTGAAACAATTCAAGTTGGTACGCCAAACGCGACAATTTCAAACATCAAGCAAACATATTTCATTTGCCCAAAGGACAAGAAAAAGCGCGCACTTCACGCGTTGCTTAACGAACTACCTCGTGGCCGAACAATTGTATTCTGTAACACTAAAAAAATGGTGGACGGTGTTCAAGTTTATTTGCGCAAAATGGGATTTATGGCGCTCGCATTGCACGGCGATATGCCTCAAAATGTGCGCAAGCGCGTTATGAACGAATATAAATCAGAACCTAATAACATTTTGGTTACAACCGACATCGCCGCACGCGGAATTGATGTAAAAGACATTATTTCTGTTATTAACTTTGACCTTCCTCAAAACAATGAATATTACATTCACCGCGTAGGTAGAACGGGACGCGCAGGTGCTAGCGGAAATGCTTACACACTTCTTAACACCCCAGAACAAGTGCAAGATTTGCAAGAAATTGAGAAGAAAACAAAATCTAAAATCACTCTTTCAACCTTGACACTAAACGGAAACACAGAAAGCGCACGTCCGCAAAAGCCACAAAAACAAGGCAAAAAACTCAATATAAAATCACGCGAAAAACGCGCAATTATGTGTGGACGCGGTGAACGCACAAATTCAAAAAGCGGAAGCGTAAACGTTCGTGGAGGCTCTAAACTAGGCAACAAAAAGCGTACTCTCCGCCAAACTCACCGCTCAAAAATACATTATTAAAAAAAGCGCAACTGCGCTTTTTTGTTTTTATAAAATGGCTTTTAAAGCACCCTTATGTTAAATTTTCCGTATTGTTTGTTTCAGTATTAACATTTGTACTAATTTGCGAAAAATTCGCAGTTATGACTTTTCCTTCAACTTGTTCTTTTGTGAGGCGAATGCTTAAAGCAGTGCCAAGATTGTTGCCATCGCTATCAGTCCAGCCGTCAAATTGATAACCTGCATACGCCACCGCCATACACACAACCGTGTCGCTTTCATCTGCCAAGTCCGAGCCAGTAAGGCGCACTTCGCCACCATTTGTAGCATAAACCGCTGTTGTTTCAACACCACCACTAGGTGCTTTTAGTGCTTGTGCTGTGTTAACGAAATATAATTTTATAACCAAATCTTGTAAACCATTATAATTATATAAATTCAACACTAATTCGGAGCCATTTGTATTTGCATAATATGTTACAGCCGTACAACCTCCCACATCACTGAAAGTTCCGCTGTTACATTTAATATCTCGTAAAGTACCACCATTAAATTGTATTTGGGATATATAATTGCCTGATGTGAAAGTGAGCGCGTAAGTAGTCATAGTGTTAAGTTGGTCAAACTTTTGAGTAGATATTTCGCTTCCACCATTATCTGTTGTAATTGATAGCGCGTACTCTCTAAATACTGCCGTATATGTATCAGTTGCGGTAACTGTGAATGTATAAGTTGCGCTTGTAGAAACAATATCCCCCGCACTATTCAACCAATGCGAAAAAGCATAGCCTGCGCTTGGGGTCGCTGTAATTGTCGCGCTTTCCGTTCCGTCATTGGAATATTCACCACCACCAGAAACTGTCCCCATAGAGGTATTGTCAGAATTTACTATAACATTAAAACAAGCATTGCTTTTTAACTGTGCCAATGATAAATGACACGCTGGACGCACATACATTGAATTAGGAAGGGTCGCTTTACCCATATCTCCATCACCACTAACCCAGCCAGCCATATAAACACCACCATCTGGTCCATAAAACAAACAATTACGCAACCAACTAGTATCTGAGGCATACATATCTGATGCATCAATTTCCCAATATGTGATAAGTTCGTGAGTGCTGGGAGCCCAAAATTTATCAGTCAAAGTGGATAATGTCCCAGATTTGGTAACTACATCAAAACCTATGTTAGTAACAGCCAAACTATCTTGTTTCGCCTTATAATCACTGCTCATATTTGTTTGCGAAACTGTTATATTATCCAAAACTGGATATGCATTTTTTTGTGCAGCGTAAATTGTATTTACCGTGCTATATAATACAGATTCAGAATATTCCTTTATTGCTGATGATTCATACCAAATCGACTTATACTCCGTAACGTCCGTCATCCAAACAGAAACTATATCTGTATTATATGGGTCCACATACACTACCTGCCAATAGTAGTCCCCCATTTTAAATGATATCGGTGTTCCCCCATTAATTGAAGCACGTCCACCCGTATCACCCGAAATTTTTGAAATCAGCGTATTATATGTATCAATATTCACAGAGTTATTGTTAAGCATATCGCCAATATAATAATCTGTATTATTGTAGTCATACAAAGCCTTTGAATACAGAGCAAAAAATACACTTACACTTACTACACAAGCGCATAAAAAAATACTTGTAAATATAATTGAAAATAGTTTTATTTCACTATCTTTTTTATAACTTTTTTCATTTTTGAAATTGTCCGAAAAGCCTTTATTTAAGCCATTTTCAACAATTTTTTGGCTATTTAGCGCCCCCCCCCCCCTGCGGATTTTTAGGGGTGGATAAATGGTCTTTTTTCATTGTTTTTCCTCCGATTTTTATTATTTAAAAGGCGAGATTGCCACGGAGCAAGCAACTCGCTCCTCGCAATGACAAGCTATTTTATTTACTCTTATTATACCATATTTTGCGACAAATTACTAACAATTTTCACTTATTTTTGAAATATTTTTAGTATACAATCTTTTTTCGATTATAGCAAAAAAATCGTGAAATTTCACGATTATAAACTCTTAATAGAAGAAACGATTTGATTGCAAATTTTTTGCAAGATTTCCTTGTCTTTTCCTTCGACTAGAACGCGCGCGACACTTTCCGTACCACTTGTACGCAAAACAATCCGCCCAAAACTATTTAATTCATTTTCAAGTTCCGCACACAAATCTTCAAGCACGCCCTCCTCTACTATTCGTTTTTGTCGTTCACTCACATCAACATCAGCTTTAACAACCGCCGTTCTTTCAAAGCCCTCTAACAATTCGTTGACACTTTTTCCTGTTTCTAGCAAAATTTTAAGCAAAAACACAGCAGAAGTAATGCCACAAGCCTCAAAATTCACTTTTCTCAACATTATATGCCCGCTTTCCTCGACACCCAAAACGCAATTTTGCTTTATCATTTCTTGTTGAACAAACAAACCGCCAACAGGGGTACGAATCATACTTATTCCGCGTTTTTTTAGGCTTTCTTCAAGTCCACAATTAGTTATAACAGTTGAAACAACACAATCACCAGCAAGTTCACCTTTTTGGTGCATATAATTGGCAAAAATCCACAACAAATCCGCGCCGTCCAAAATTTTTCCGTCCCCACATACTACCGCAACTCTGTCCGCATCACCGTCAAAACTAATTCCATAATCAAACTTATTTTTTATGCAAATATCGACAAAATTCTCTATATAAGTACTTCCGCAATCTTTATTAATGAATTTTCCATCGGTAGAATTATGATAAGTCGTAGTTATCGCGCCTAGCATTTTGAACACATAAGGAGCAACTAAACTACTTGCGCCGTTGGCAGTATCAAGAGCAATTTTTAGCCCATCAAGTTTTGGATTACCAAGAGATATGGCAATATGGTCAACCCATTTTTTTAGCAAATCGTGCTGTTCGCAATGCCCAACTTCCATAGGAGGACAGCCTCGATAACTATCAATTTCACAATAAATTTTTTCAATTTCCGCTTGCGCACTCTCTGTCAATTTTAGACCATTGGCATCATATAATTTTAGCCCATTAAATTCAGCAGGATTATGGCTTGCAGTTATCATTACGCCCCCATCTACATCAAGTGAATTAACCAAAAAACTCAATGCTGGTGTAGGCATAATTCCCGCCATAATCACCGAAAATCCCATCGAATTAAGCCCAGCAACGAACGCAAAACTCAACATTTGCCCCGAAACTCGCGTGTCTTGTCCTAGCAATATTTTCTTATGTTTTGCTGAATTTAAAAGAAAAATTGCAAATGATTTCCCTAAATTAAACGACAATTCAGCCGTCATTTTCTCATTTGCAATTCCTCTTATTCCGTCCGTGCCGAACAATTTTCCCATAAGCCTATCCTTTTAATTTTTTAGCATATAGGGCTGCGTTCGTGCCAGCGATAGCACCATCTGAAATGGCAGTAGCGATTTGGCGGAGCGATTTTTTCACAACATCACCAGCAGCAAAAACGCCCGCAACGTTTGTTTCCATACGGTCATTTGCCACGATATTTCCGCCGTCCAACTCAACAATTCCATCAAGCAATTCTGTGTTAGGACTACGCCCAACAGCAATAAAAACACCGTCAACATCAAGCGTTTCAGTTTCGTTTGTGTTTACATTGTGTATATTCAACTTTTCAACTTTGCCATTACCTTCAATACCATCTACAACACTGTCCAATTTATACTCAATGTTACCTTGCGACTCTTTCATTTTCTCAACGCCATCAATCACTGATTGCTCGGCTCTAAACCCCTCCCTACGATGAACTAAAATAACTTTATTCACCAAAGGAGCAAGATATAAGACATCGCCGAGCGCAGTATTTCCACCGCCTACAACTGCGACAGTTTTTCCACGATAGAATGCCCCATCACAAACCGCGCAGTAACTTACGCCTCTTCCGATGAATTCTTTTTCGCCCGTAACACCGAGCCCACGCGAACACGCCCCCATACTTAATATGACAGCAGGCGCGCTATATGTTACACCACCAGCAACAACTTTTTTGGTTTCGCCGTCAAGTTCCAATTTATCCACTTGTGAAAAGACAGTCGTTACGCCCAACTCTGTCGCCTGTTCCCACATAGATTGGCTAAGTTCAAATCCATCAATATGTTTAAATCCAGGATAATTTGCAATACTACTTGTTAAAGCAACCTGTCCACCAACACCCGCCTTTTCAAGCATTAGCACCTTGGCCCCAGCGCGAGAGGCATATATGCCCGCAGTCATTCCAGCAGGACCACCACCAATTATAATCACATCAAACTCGTTCATATTTGACTCCTATTTTGAGATATTTTTAAATTATACACGAAAATTAATCAAAATGTAAAGCGATTTTAAAGTATTGGAAATTTCTACCATTATACATAAAAAATAAATTTTAGCAAAATATACTTGCGGAGGTATATAAAATGCAAAAAGACTACGAATTACTGACAAGTTTGTACCAAAACTGTCAAACGGCTATTCAAAGCATTCGCGACATTGAAAGTGCCGTTGAAAATGAGGAACTGCGTGCGGAACTTCGTGAAGAACTTGAACACTATCAAGAATTTGCCGAACATTGCAAAAATTTAGCATCAGATGACAATCCTCTACCTGACAACAACTTCTTTGAAAAGGCGCGCTTGTGGACGTCGATTAAGATGACCACCCTTACCGACAAATCTACCCGCCACCTTGCCGAGATGATGTTGTTAGGAACAGTTATGGGTACGTTGCAGTGCTACAAAGACCTAAGCGATTATCGCGAAGCCAACAAGGAACTACTTGAACTTTGTAGCAAACTGCTTCAAATGGAAGAAAGTCATTTTAATTACCTAAAAATGTTTCTGCAGAAAGACATTTAAAGTAAAAAGGATATGCACAGCATATCCCTTTCTTATTATTCTTTATTAGCTACTTTATTTTCAACATAGTCTACAAGTTTACCAATTGTTTCAAGGTTTTTAGCATCCTCATCTGGCACAGTAATGTCGTACTTGTCTTCAAGAGCGATAAGCATTTCTACCATATCAAGCGAATCAGTGTGCAAATCTTCGATAATGCGAGAATCGCGAGTAATGATTTCCTTATCGATGTTTAATTGTTCAGCCAACAATTCTGTGATTTCTTCGTAAATCATTAAATAATCTCCTTTTAGCATATATAATCACTATATCATATTTAGGGCATAATGTAAAGCAAAAAGAACAAATTTACGTATTTTAAACCATTTTATAAGGAATTTAAACAAGCAAGAAAACCGCTATTTTTAAGCGGTCTTGTTTTATTTTTCAGAAATATCAAGATATAATGCAGGGTCGACAGAATCGCCATTCAACAAAACTTCAAGATGCAAGTGAGGACCGTCGCTAGCCTCTGATTTTGCAGTGTTACTTACTTTTCCAATAACGCTACCCTTTACCACTTCGTCGCCAACTTTTACAGGGATTTCACTAGCAAGAGATGCATACACAACAACAATTCCACCACCAACATCAAGTTTTACAATGTTGCCCATAAGATAGTTGTAAGTAACTTCTGTAATTTTGCCGTCCATAACAGCGTAAACTTCTGTACCCTCATCAGCAGCAAAGTCTACTGCCTTGTGAGCTTGCCAAAGATTAAGAGTGCTGTTATATTGAAGCGCGCTGTTGCTATAATTTTTCATTAAAGTCAAGTCAGTAACAGGACTTGTAAAACTTATTGTTGGAGTATCAACTGGTGTAAAGTTTTCTTCAACCTCACTAACAGGCTTCATAGTAACCGCAATTGTTACAATTGTAATCAGAACTGCTAGGCTAATAGCCAATCCTACATAATAACCATATTTCTTGAAAAATTTTTGAATCAATGTTTTTTTGTTTGCTTGCATTGTTCATTCCTCCTCTGCAAATGATTGTTGACATCAAATCAAAAAATTAAACATATAATAAAATATTTTTTTATGTTTTATATTTTTAATAATAGTCAAGACTTCATTTCAGAGGCAATTATGAAAAAAACTATATCTATATTATTTATACTATTAATTATTATATTTTTCGCGCCACAATACACCATTGTGGACACAGTAGCACGAGAAAATGGCACTTTATACATATATACTTATGAATATGCAAAAATAAAAAACACAAACACAATCAAAAATGGTAATAGTTATATAATAACTTGTGATATAAAAAGCGGTAAAAAAGCATTAAAATCATTAAATAAATCACAAATTAGAGGTTTTAGTGCCGTTTTTGAGGGTACTATGCAAAGTATTATGCAATTAAAAGATGTTTTAAAATTGAATGTTATCTATCAGGAACATCTCGAAAAAATTGAATTTTTATACGGATATTCTCCCGCTTTTAAAAACTACACGACTTATAATAATAGTAAAATTAATGTACAAATTGCAAAACAAAATGACCAAATTCATATCGGCGTCCCTCTTATTTTAGGAAGCATTTAAGGCTCTTGGCTTCTCGTAATGACACAATATCACTCAAGACATTCCCTTCCTTTCTAATTTATATATTGTGGCAATCTCGCCTAACAAAAAAAAAGAGCATTATGCTCTTTTTTGTTGGTACCTATATCATTTTATGTAGTATAGTGAATAAAATTTGCGGGTATATTGCATTTTTATGATAAACTATCAAAATCACTAACATTAGTATTTACGTTAGTACCGCTTAATGAAAAGTTTGCTGTTATAATTTTTCCTTGAACTTGCTCCTTCGTCAAACGCAAACTTAAATCAGTGCCAAGATTGTTTCCATCGCTGTCTGTCCAGCCGTCAAACACATAGCCAGCATAAGGTACCGCAATACATACAACCGTATCGCTTTCACCAATTAAATCCGAGCCAGTCAAACGGACTTCCCCGCCATTAGTAGCATTTACAGCCGTAGTTTCAATGCTTCCGCTAGGTTGTTTCAAAGATTGTGCAGTATTAACAAAATACAATTTAATTTCTAAATCTAGTGCACCATTGTAATTGTACACATTTAAAATCAACTCCGAGCCACTTGAATTTGCGTAATATGTTACAGCCGTACAGCCTTCAACATCACCAAATGTTCCACTATTATATTTTATATCGCGCAATGAACCATTATTAAACTGAATTTGAGACAAGTATTTACCAGTAGTAAAAGTAAGAGCATATGTAGTCATTGTGTTTAATTCATCAATCTTTTGGCTTGAAATTTCACTACCACTATTATTTGTTGTAATTGATAGCGCGTACTCTCTAAATACTGCTGTATATGTATCAGTTGCTGTAACAGTGAATGTATAAATTGCGCTTGTAGAAACAATATCCCCCGCGCTATTCAACCAATGCGAAAAGGCATAGCCTGCGCTTGGTGTCGCTGTAATTGTCGCGCTTTCCGTTGCGTCATAGGAATATACACCACCACCAGATACAGCCCCCATGGAAGTATCACTCGTAGCAACCCCTACATTAAAACTTATTTGCTCAAAGTAAGCAATATATTCAAACGTATATTCATCCATCGTCATAGATTGAGATGTTGATTCATATTCAGCTGGTCCACTTACAGTATAAATCCATTTCACAAAAGCATAACCATCATTAGGCATAGCACTTATTATATCGAATCCAAATCTAAATGTGGAAGTACTATAATATCCAGCTTCCATAATAACCCCTTCAACTATAATGTATCCTCCTTCCGCAGGTTCCACTCCCAAAGTTACACCCGCTATCTGTTCAGGCGCACCTTTCACACTTGGGAAAAAGAACCATATAATCATTACAATTGAGGCAATTACTAGGGTTAAAAAAACGCTAAAAACCGCGATTTTAACGCGTTTTTCAACAATTTTTTCGCTATTTAGCGCCCCCCCCCCCCTGCGGGATTTTTGGGGTGGAATTTTCATTATTTTGCATAAACTTCCTCCACTTTTTTCATTTTTTATAACAATATTATAACACAAATTAATTAAATTTACTAACAAAAATAGGATAAATTTTATTTTTTACAGATTCACTTTTACAAAAATATAAAAACGAGATAAAAATCTCGTTTTATATTATAATTCTTCAACGTCTTTTGAACTTTTTATTCTCACTGGACCAACCCAGTTGCTTGGAGCCTTATCCTTTAATACAGGAACACCGAAAGGAATACGATCAAAGGCTTTGTTGTAATATGGCAATAATTTTTCAATTAAAGCCCACGCTTCTTCAGCGCTTTCAACTCCCCACACACGGTCGCCAATACCAGGAATACGTTCAGCATCGTCAATAACCATATCAGCGAGTTTACTGCTCCACCCATCTACATTCTTATAAGCGATAACCATACGTCCCATTTTCCAAGCAGCACTAATTTCGTTTAAAGTACCTGCGCCACCACCCATAGCGATAACCACTTCACTATTTGCAACAATAATATCACGAGCAAGGTCAAAACCTGTTGGTATAGCAATATCTGCATAATCGTTTGCAGTGTCGAAGTCATAAGACGGACAAATAGCAATTGTATCGCCCTCTTTATAATTCTTACTTGCGTGAGCGCCTGCAAATGTTGCGCGCATAACCCCCTTGCCTCCACCAGTCAAAACACGACAACCGTGGTCAACAAGGCATTTGCCCAATTCAAACGACAACTCCCATTTTTTTCTTTGCTCCACAGAGCAATCATTGCGACAACAAGCCGCATTACCTAAAACTGATACAATAAGTCTTCTTTGCATAAATTAAATCTCCATTTTTAGTATAGCCATATTTAATAATTTTATCAAAAACTATCGAAAAAGTATAGTAAAAATGCGTTAAATCTCAAATTTAACACATTTTATTTATATGATAACAATTAAATTATTTCTATTTAAGACTTAATTTTGATATTTTTCAAGGTATTCCTCATAACTACACATACGGTCAATAAGTTTGCCGTCCTTAATCTCGAACACGCGAGTAGCCACACTTTGAGCAAGCTCGTGGTCGTGAGTACTAAACAGCATAGCACCCTTGAAATCAACCATACCTTCGTTTAATGCAGTAATACTTTCAAGGTCGAGGTGGTTAGTTGGTTGGTCGAGAATCAAAACATTTGAACCCATTACCATAAGGCGAGAAAGCATACAACGCACTTTTTCACCACCAGACAGTACGCGCACCTTTTTAAGCCCGTCGTCGCCACTAAACAGCATACGCCCGAGGAATCCACGCAAGTATGTACTATCTTTTTCTTTACTAAATTGCGCAAGCCATTCCACAATGTTAAAATCGTTGTCAAAATACGGAGCAGTATCCTTTGGTAAATCACCTTTGTTTACGGTAGTACCCCAAGACACCCTACCTTGGTAGTCCTTGATTTCGCCACTAACAATACCCAAAAGCGCGCTCACTGCCAATTCATTGTTACCAAGCACGATAACCTTGTCATCGCGATTTATTCTAAATGAAATATTATCAAGAATGACTTTTCCTTCGTATTCATAACAAAGTTTGTCAACCTCTAAAATATCCTTTCCCAATTCACGTTCATATTTAAAATTGATGTAAGGATATTTTCTGTTTGATACAGGAAGTTCTTCAATTTGGATTTTATCAAGCATTTTCTTTCTACTTGTTGCCTGCTTTGCGAGTGATTTTTTCGCACCAAAACGGCGAATAAACTCTTTTAACTCCTCAATTCGCTCTTCTTTTTTCTTGTTTTGTTGTTTAATTTGTTGTTGCATCAACTGGCTTGCCTCGTACCAGAAATCATAGTTTCCTGGCCACATTGCGATTTTTCCAAAGTCGATGTCAACAGTGTAAGTACAAACAGTGTTCAAAAAGTGGCGGTCGTGTGATACAACAATAACAGTTCCTGGATAGTTGATAATAAACTCTTGCAACCATTCAATGCTTTTTGGGTCCATATGGTTTGTAGGTTCGTCGAGCAACAAGATGTCAGGAGTACCAAAAAGTGCTTGCGCAAGCATAACTTTGACTTTAACAGCACCATTTTGCTCTGCCATAGGCGCGTAGTGAAGACTTTCATCAATTCCCAAACCATTAAGGAGTTTGGCAACATCAAGTTCAGCATTCCAGCCGTCCATTTCAGCAAATTCACCCTCTAATTCAGCCGCTAAAATGCCATCTTCTTCCGTAAAGTCCTCTTTCGCATAGAGTGCGTCTTTTTGTTTCATAATTTCATAAAGGCGCTTGTTTCCCATTATAACTGTATCCATAATTGTGTACTCGTCAAATGCAAAGTGGTCCTGACGCAACACAGACATACGAAGTTTTGCTGGAATGTCAATGCTTCCCTTGCTAGCCTCCAACTCACCGCTGATGAGTTTTAAAAATGTTGATTTTCCTGCGCCGTTAGCACCAATAACACCGTAGCAGTTTCCTGGTGTAAATTTTAAATTTACATCTTTAAAAAGCGGAGCGCCACCAAAAGATAGTTCCAAATCGGTTATGGTAATCATATATTCTCCTTTAAAAAAGGATATTTGTTGAAAATTTTGTCAAAATCACCAAATATCGCTTTTAATTTTATTTATTTTCTTTAATATCAACTTTAATGCTTAATTCGCGTAATTGCTTGTCGCTAACAACACTAGGCGCATTCATAAGCGGGTCGTAAGCAGACTTGTTGAGTGGGAACGCGATAACTTCGCGAACGTTTGGCTCATCGAGCATAAGCATAATGCTTCTATCAATACCAAGAGCCATACCTGCGTGAGGTGGCGCACCATATTGGAATGCGTTGTACAAAGCGCCAAAGCGGTCAAGACAATCTTCTTCGCTGAGCCCTACAATTTGCATAAGTTTAAGCATAACGCTTGCGTCGTTGTTACGTTCTGCACCACTTAACAACTCAATTCCGTTACATACAAGGTCAAACTGGTTCGCAGTCAATTCAAGTGCGTTTTCCTTTGTAAGGTTTTCACAACTCATATTTGGTTTGTTGAACGGGTTGTGACAGAATTGAATTTCGCCCTCATCGTCAAGGTCGAACATTGGGAAGTCTGTAATCCAACAAAATTCAAATTTGTTAGGGTCACAAAGTTCAAGTTCATCACCAAGCAAGTTGCGTAAAATACCTGAAAGTTTTGTAGTCAAGGCAGGCTTGCCAGCAAGCAAGAAAATGCTTGAACCTTCACGCACGCCCATTTTTTCGATTAATTGTGCTTTTTCTTCATCAGTCAAGAATTTTGCGATTGGGCTATTGAATTCGTTGTTTTCCTCAACCTTAATCCACGCAAGACCTTTGCTACCTGCTTCAATCATTTTGTTTGTAAGTCCGTCATAGAAACTACGAGGCTTGCCTGCAATATCGTGAACAGCAATAGCCTTTACAGTGCTATTTTTAAATGCGTTGAAACCAGTGTTAGCAAAAACATCAGTTACATTCACAACTTCAAGAGGGTTGCGGAGGTCTGGCTTATCTGTACCAAAGCGTTCCATACTTTCTTTAAATGGAATTCGTCTAAATGGCGCTTGGCTAACTTCTTTCTTACCAAATGTTTTGAAAAGTTCGTAGAAAACACTGTCGCCCAATTCAAACATATCTTCTTGGGTCGCAAAACTCATTTCCATATCCAACTGATAGAACTCACCCGCTGCACGGTCTGCACGAGCATCCTCGTCACGGAAACAAGGCGCAATTTGGAAATAGCGGTCAAAACCACCAACCATTAACAATTGCTTAAACATTTGAGGTGCTTGTGGGAGTGCGTAGAATTTGCCTGGGTGCTGACGAGCAGGAACCAAGAAAGCGCGAGCGCCCTCTGGACTGTCGGCAGTCAAAATTGGAGTTGCAATTTCAACAAAACCCAAAGATTCCATTTTTGCACGCATCCAAGAGTTTACCTTGCTACGGAACAAAATATTATTGAAAACATCGGGATTTCTCAAATCAAGGAAACGGAATTTTGTGCGCACGTCCTCACGAATTTTCTTGCTTTCGTCAACTTCAAAAGGAAGTGGCTGTGTAACAGGACCAAGGAGGGTTACGCTGTCGGCAACAATTTCGATTGCGCCAGTAGCAAGTTTAGGGTTAATGTTTCCCTCGCCACGACTAACAACCTTTCCTTCAACTGAAATAACACTTTCGCGAGTAACGCCCTTTAACTTTGAGTCGTCCTCAACAACAATTTGCACGATACCCGACTGGTCGCGCAAGTCAATAAACGTAATTCCGCCGTGGTCGCGAATGGTGCTGACCCAACCACACACCTTTACGATTTTGCCCTCGAAACTTGCAGTAACATCGTTGCAATATTGAGAGCGATAAGTTGTTTGCATATAATCATCTCCTAAAAATACTTGTATCTTATGATTATATAACAAATAAACGTAAATTTCAAGTGTTTATGTTTATTTTTTTACTGGTTTTGGAATATAGTCATAAAATGCTCGCATATCAATCTCCAAATATTCGCTTAAAGTTTCCAAAATATCAAGCAAAATGGCTTCTTGATTTAAAAATTTGTAGATATCATTTGGATTTAGGTTTAATGTTTTGCAAAGTTGCTCCACTGATATATCATTTGCTTCTAAAAAAGTTGTGAGCAGTTCAGTTCTATATCTAAAAATAAAGCCTCTCTCACGAATTTCTTTTTCTAAATTATAGGGTTTAATCATATTATTTTCTCCTTTTACTCCATATATAATAGCATATTTTCCCTATTAATATAATATATTTTGATTAAAAAGAAATTTTATAGAGAAAAATAACCGCAATAATACAATATAGAGTGCGAAAAATCAGTTACAATTAATTGAGGTAAAATATTATGGAATATAAAGAAATAGTAGATAGATTATCGCTGATTAGAACTTCTAAAAATTTATCAGCGAGAGAATTAGGCTTGATGCTCGGAAATTCTGAAACTTATTTTTATAAAATTGAAAATGGTTCAATTATTTTAACTTTGCCTAAATTCATTGAAATTTTGAATGCTCTTGAAATAAGTACAGAAGAATTTTTCTACGATGATTTTCAAAACTATAAAATTGATAAAGAACAATTAAAGATAATCAAATCACTTTCAAAAGAGGAATTGCAAGCGCTTACACTTTTGTTAAAAAGGAAATAAATTGAGATTAAAAGATTTAAGAGGAAGAAAAACGCAAGTTGAAATCGCAGAAATGCTTGGCATTCCGCAAACTAGTTATAGCAATTATGAAAACGGAAAAACCGAGCCTAACATAACGATGTTGATTAAGATAGCAGATTGTTTCAATGTTTCGCTTGATTATTTATGTGAACGAAAATATGAAGGCAATTATTTAAATTTTAGTGAAAGAAAGCGCACTGCTATTGAAATGTTCGACAAATTAAGCGACAACAAAACGGAAAAAGCAATTATATATATCCAAGGCTTGCTTGATGGTGATAACTAATATGAAACTTAAATATTTAAGAGAACAAAAAGGCTTATCGCAATATGAATTGGCGCCATTGCTTGGTTTAAAACAATCGACCTATGCAAACTATGAAATTGAAAACACACAACCCACTATTGAAACATTATGCAAAATTGCTGATTTCTATGGTGTTACATTGGATTATCTTTGCGACCACACAACGGAAATGCAACAAAAAATCAAGTATTTAGACGATAAATCTAAAACGATTTTAGAACTATCAGAAAATTTAAGTAATTTGGATAAAGACCAAACTATTGAATTTATGAATTTTCTTATCCAAAAGAAAAAAGTTAGTTAATTATGGAATCTTACTTTTCATACACAAAAAAGACGGGGAAAATCCGTCTTTTTTGCTAATTTTTAGGTGGATATTTTCTTTTGGCACAAAATCATGTACTAATAAATCTTCTTCGTCAACTATAATGTCTGCTATATCCTTACCTGTGTAAAATTCCGAAAAAATTACTTGATACTTCCCGCTATCAACTTTTTCAATTACTGCGCCAAAATCACCTTTTTTTACGCCAAATTTCTTATATTTATCTTTATCCGAAATTAATTCAACCAAATCATATTGCTTCATTATCTATCCCCCATTGGTGTACTAATTCTCCTTTTTTATTAATAAAAAACCCATTAAAACTACTCATATAACCTCCTAAATTTCAGACAATTCGTTGCCTTGCCGGCATTATAACATAGTTTTTATCTTTGTCAATACACCAAGGACACCTTTTTAAAATTTTTTTATTTATACACAAAAAAGACGGGGAAAATCCGTCTTTTTATTATTCATTTGTTTCTTCAATATTGTTTTGAGATTCTGGTGTAGATGTAGAAATATTATTTTTTTTGGGGCTTTTATACAGCAAGAATACTAGAAGAGCAATTCCTGCAAAGATTGTTGCATAAGGGAAGAGCCATTCAAATCCCAACGCTTTAAAGAAGAAGCCTACACAAATTGGGGTCAAACTTTGAGCAAGCATACTAGCGGCATAATACCAGCCTGTAAGTTTGCCGACATTTTTCTTACTAGCCATTTCAACAACCATTGGATAACTGTTTACATTCACCCACGCCCAACCGATGCCCGCTATTGCAATAAGCACGTACAACACCCACGGATTAAGAATAAAGCAAGCAATCAATAAACTGAAAATCATCAACGCAAGCCCAAGCACAACCGTCCATTTTCTGCCCAATTTTTCCGAAATCCACGCACCTGGGAAAAAGCCAATAAGACTACAAACGGTCATCACAATTACAGCAGTTCCCCACCACCCCGTGTCCATTCCAAGACGTTCGGCACCAAATAAAGAACCAAAAGTTTCAATAGCATTGAATGCGAAGAACCACAAGAAAATTGAAAGCAACAAAATCGCTAGATTACGTTTATCGCCTTTTGACAATGGTTTATCTTCTACGAGTTCACTTTCCACCTCGGCTTGTTTCTCGCCCTCGGCAAGTTCGTCCGCGAGTTCAGCAGCCAACTTGTTTTCGCGAATTTTAAGGAGTAAAATAACCAGTGCAACAATCATCAAAACCGCTGTTATAACAAACGGAATCCAAATAGTGTCAGCATTATATACAAGTCTACCTGTGTCTCCTGTCTTTGCTGGGAAGAAAATTGCGAGCGCGCCCGCAAAAATGGCACCCAGATAACCCACAAAATTTATTACTGCATTAGCCTTACTTCTCAATGGTTTTGGAGTAATATCTGGCATAAGCGATACTGCGGGAGAACGATAAAGATTCATAGCAATCAAAATCATTGCCATAACAACTATCATCCAAATATAACTATTTAAAATAAACAGCATTGGGATTAATGGGAACAACACCACAGCAAGTGCAACACCTGCAATTATAAATGGCATTCTCTTCCCTAGGCGAGTGTTTGTCCTATCGGACAACTTACCAAAAAGAGGCAACATAAACAGAGCAAGAACATTGTCCATTGCCATAATAATGCCGACCAAATATGAATGGTCTTCGGATTGTCCACCTAATGTACTTACAAAATAATCTGTCAAAAATAGCGGGCAATACGTATTGTAAACTTGCCACAACATCATAATTGTAAAAAACGCCATTCCAATATAAAAAGTGCGCTTGTAGTTTAATTTAAACTTTTGTTTTTCCATATCCCCTATTCTCCTATACTTATTATAAATAAAAAAATGAAATTTATCAAATAAAATTGACAGATGTGCGCAAATTTTTTAATATTTTTTTAAAGCGAGATTGCCACAATGAGCGAAGCGACTTAACAATTAAATTACTTGTCATTGCGAGGAAACACAAAGTGTTGACGTGGCAATCTCGCCTTTTGAAAAAGAACATTCTTCGTGACGGCAATAAAATTGCCGAGATTGCCACGTTGCCCTCACGGGTACCTCGCAATGACACGCAGAATAATAATAAATATTAATAATACTGGGATATACACAAAAAAGACGGATTTTTCCGTCTTTTTTGTTTTTGCATTACTTTCTTGGCAATTTGACTAGCATTACTTTCAATAGTTTTGCCTTAAAATCTTTGTGATTTGTGTATTGTTCTCAATGGTATGATTATCTACAACATAATTTCTTGGTGGTTTTAAGAAATTATATATATCCCGTTCCATTACAAGAAGAGCAATCTGCCAAATGTTTTGGACAACCAGTACCCCATGTTTTTGTATCGCCGTCCCAAATAGTACCATCAATAGTTTCACCACAAGAACATTTGTAATAGGTATCTGTTATGGTTATTACTTTTGAACCTTTGTGAGCACTTTCCACTTTTCCGTCACCACCACAAGTTACACAAGGAGTTGTTGCACCTGCGGTTGCACCTGCACCACGTTCAAAAGTGCTATTACTCATAGAGGCACTTCCACCTTCAAAATCGCTAAACGAAGCAAGACATTTGTAAGCATCCGTTTCCCAATAATGACCTGTAAGTCTAAATGAACCAGAACCGCCTGTTGAAATTGTAGTATTACCGCTCAAATTACCAGTTCTATAAATAGTTTTAATATTTTCTTCTTCTCCCTCTTCTGCTACATTTTCAGAATAAGATACTCTATATCTAGCGCTTACATCAATATTGAAACTAAATCCACTTGGTAACTCACTAGTATCGTATGAAACAGTACATCTAGCATCACGATTACCACCTTTAAATATACTTCCAACATAATCAGCGACACTACCGCCACCCATCCAGCCGTCAGTAACTTCAAGCTCAACATAACTTAATATATTTGTCTTTTCAGAGTAATCTTTTCTTACAGGAACATATTCTTGCACATCGCTACCCGGTTTTATATCTATGCTATCGCTGTCACTTGAACGCGCGAACACACTTTCAAATCCTTCTTTACAATAAACTCGAATTTCAATTTCAACATCATTATATTGTCCCGAGCCAAATGAAGTCATTGCTTTTGTTGATGTACCCGATACGATATCAACAACGTGAGCAGGATTTTCAATAGTTAAGCCATAAGCATAATAAACTTCTACCGTTGCGCCATTCATATAACTATAATCAGCAGTAATATTTTCAATATATCCCCAATACTCATCCATAATCAACTCTTTTTCAATATATGAATTAGTTGTTGATGAGTGGTCCCAAATCCACGAGTCAGAAATTACAGTGTTTTCGTCATTATGCATACCCTCGTCGTAAGATATTGAAACAGTTGGGTTAATGCGAACAGTATAGTCGACATCGTCATTATACTTTGTTCCATACGCAAGCAAATTGTGGTCTTTTGCATATCCGTCATGAACAGGGGTAATTGTAAAGTAGTTCATACCACCTTGTGCATAACCCGTGTACTGCGTGTATCCGTTATTTATCATTTTTCTAATAACATCGGCTGGGATTGATTTTGTACTGAAACAATCAGCATAATCGTAATCAAAACTTGCCTTAGCCACATAGTTCTTGGTACTTCCGCTTGTACTATTAGAAGTGTATATAGCGGTTGAAGTATAATTATTTCCATTTGAATAGTCATATTGGTCAATAGTTACATTCAATGCAGCAAACTGGTTGTGTACTGAATAGTTTGCGTTCATTTTAATTCCGCTACTATCTTGTGTGAACACAATTTTACTTGTATCAAACGGCAAGTTACGATAGTAATTTAGATACAAGTCAACGGAGTATGCACTATCGACAACATTCTCGCTTGCATAAGTGCCATCATTAAACTTGAACATTACGTTAACCCTAAATCCGTCAGAAGCACGAATGTTGAGGTCGCTCATAAGTGAACCTTTGATAAAGTCATAGAAGAGTTTGTAGTATCTATTGTCAGTATCGCCGATTGTATAAGTACCTGTTGCTTTCATAGTGTTGCCATAAGGATAGTAGTATTTAAATACCGCCTTGTTAGCCGCCCTGTTGAAAGCCTGTCCAGTTAAATCTTGTGAAGTGCTGTAATTTTTCCACAAAGCACTACCTGCATAGCCATTTTTCAATGTTGTTGCAGTGAATGAATTTTCATTAAGCACATTTGTTGACTTGTTTACAAGTGGTTCCATATCAATTGAAAGTGATTGAATGTCCATCTTGATTTTGAGTTTAACAGTATAGTTTTGGTCTTTACTATTAAATCCGCGACCAACATAAGTCATATCATCGCCAACTGCTGCAACAATGTTGATAAGCCACGTATCATTTACGTTTTCTGGCAATCTCCATTGGTTAGCGTGGGCAGAAGAAGAACTTGAATCATAAGTTTTAGCATCTACTAGGTCGTGTTTTAGGATATCAACGAGGTTCTTTGTATTCTTTGTATCAGTGTTACGAGGTGAAAGTGTACAATAATCTCTTACAACAGAGTTATTTATGTTATAAGGCATATTAATATAACCACTTCCGCCCTGTGTACGAGACAGATATACATAGTATTGTGCAGTACGACTAATTGATGTGTAGTGCAAAGGAACGTAAGATTGGTGGTAATAATACTTTCCGTCTTGCACATAGAACGAAGATGTACCGCCCTCATAATCTGTTGTAAAGTTACATTCATTTTGATTGAATGAAGTTACAACGGTTTCAAGTCGAGGGTGGAAATAGAACGTATATAATTCTGCTCGTTCAGCACTTGCCCACGCACTTGTAACCCAATTTTGATTGTTTTTGTCCGTTCTATCCTCGCTTGGTGTTACAACGCGAATGTCAATATCAATTCTTCCGCCCTTATATGCGCCAGTTTTGAGGTCGCCATTGATAAGGCTATACATTGCTTCGTACAAGCAAGTTTCTTCGTATGGATAGATATCTTTATATTTTGAATAGTCAAAACGTGCTGAATCCACATCAAGCCCTTTTACGGCTTGTGTAAAGCGTGTGAGCGTGTTGTTTACGTCATTTGTAAGCAAACTAATCACATTTGAAGTATTCAGAATATTTCCGTTATCATCCTTGTAGTACAACTTGATTTCATAATGTGTACGCTTATCAGTTTTCAGCATACCATACTCAAAGGCTTGACCGCCCGTTCTATCCAAAGCCTCCGCTGTTGAGAATAGATAAGGGTTACTTGCAAGTCCTACATAGTCTGAATTTGTAAGTTCTTCAACAAGGTTTGTCGTGTAATAAGTTTCACCTAACTTTATTGATTGCATTTCACCAAATTCAGAAAGCGATGTCTGCATTGAGTCAAATCTTAAATCAACTGTTGGAGCGGTGTATTGCTTGCGAACGGTCAAATAATTTGGGTGTTCTGATGAGTTAGACTCTGCATATATACGTGAAATCACGTTCTTTGTAGAATTAACTTCACCAGTTACATTATTGTAAGTTACAAACGCATTTGTAGTATTTGTTTCACCCGTGTTAATCACAGGACTGCCACTAGTTACCGCTCTAAACTCAAACGTAAAGATGTTAGGAAGCCATTGGTCCATAGCGGTATATAACGCGCTCGCCCCACTTTCTGGGCTATCAAACTTTAATTCAATGTAAGCTTGTCCTTTGTGCGCGGCGATAAATTCAGCGCTCAAATCCTCATTGTCTTCATCAACATAATGAATAAACAAGTTTACAGAATCAAAAGTTCCCCATTGGCTATTGTTATAGTCGCCATAGTTACCCGAGCCACCCGTAGTATCGTCATAGAATGTAGCACTTACGGTTACATTAATTTCCTTATCACTTCTAATGAGTGGGTCAGTTGTATATAAGTCGTTAAGCCAAATGCGATAGTAATAGTTAAAGTTTGAAGTAGCCTTAACATATCCATCAGTCTTATATTGCAACACGCCATTGCCAAGGTCGATTGTTGAGTAATCAACATAATCACTTGTGCCGTCCTTGTTTACAATTTCAATTCCATTTTCACTAGACAAATATGGCATTGCATATTGGATTGTGTGCTGGAATGTGAAATAGTATTCAAGATTTAACGCGTTTGCATTCAAGTATGGAACATCGAACACCTTGTTGTCTTCAAGCAAATCGTTATACAACTTCTCTACCGCTTCTGAATTGATGCTTCCGTCCTCATTGCGAACGAAATCTATGTGTTTCTTAATCCATTCTCTGCCAAATACTGTATCCTTATCCTTGTATCTTACAACGTTGTCCGTACCAAGATATGTTGGCATATTCTTGTTTACTTCGTTATTGTTTATCCAAGATTGGATTTTGCAATAATATGTGATTGGTGTCCACATTTTATTGAGGTCGAGTCCAGCAACTTGGGTTACCTTATTATAAAGCAATTCGCTAATAGTGAGTTTGTTGATTGTGATATTTTTGCCCGACATAAATCCAACCGAGCGCGAATAGTCCCAAGTTCCAGAGTTGACAACTTTATCCTCGTAGTCATACAAGATATACAAGTCTTGTCTTCCGTTCTTTGCACTTGCATTATCCTTTGTACCGATAATGAAGTGAGCAAGATATGTGCCGTCATTCTCTTGTGCATCAGTCCAATGTTCATCGTACCCAGCACGAGGGTCTTGCGTGTTGTACACGAATAATTCAAGTGCATTGTTGTTGTAATCTGGTTGAGTTGATGTAAATGTGTAATAAGCACCATTTTCAACAACTTCTCTATCACTGGCGGTAAATCTTTCTAATGGATAATCCGCTGTTGGAGACTCTACATCATCAGCAACGTGCTGACCTGAAATCTTCTTGTACACGTATTCAACACCAACAGAAGTATCACTATTCAAGTAATAGAACGCATTCATATCATCAGTTTCACCCCAACGAGAGGTTGAAAGATACATATAAACTTTGTAAGTCTTGTTTGGTGTCAAACTAAATCCTGCGATTGTATTTTGTTGAATATAACAATCTCTGCCATTAAGCACTTGAATATTGCTGTAATTTTCTAAAGTTGTTCCGCTTGCATTTGCATTCCCAACAAAATATTTTTCTTGACTTGATGCTTTCAAGAAGTTAGGGTCATTTGCCTCCGCGTCATCAGTTGCAAAGTTACCATTTTCATCAGCAACGAACGCATACAAATTGATGTTATAATCAATTGTGTCGTTAACTTCGTGAGTATATTTATTTGGAGTAAGAACCCAGTTAATTACGTACTGGTCGCTATTTGTGCCAGTGTAGCCCAAACGATAGTCAAGTATTGGTGTTGGGAAAACTACATAGTGGCAAATTTCTTCACGCAACTGATATGGCGCTTCTACTGGACTGCTGTCGCCGACTTGGTCGCCGTTAAGCACCCAGAAGATGTCATATACTCCCGCGTAAATATTCTTATCAAATAAAGCGTGAATATCGATTGTAACATTAATACGGCTATAATCATTATCAGTAATCATTGACAAAGTTATGTCGCCATTTTGATATTTTCCGCCAGTAATCAAACTTACATCAGGTATTGAGTAAGTGATTGAATAACTGTGGTCTGCATCATAGCCAACTCCTGTGTAGAGTCGTGCGTAAACGGTAATTTCAGAAGGAAGTTTTGGTGCAATCGTATTCTCGTCGATGCGGTAGTCAATCGTGTCAACTGGGATTGTAAGCAATGCTTCTTTGTGAGCATCGGCTCCCCATTCTCTATCATTTCCGTTCACAGGCTCGGCTGCAACACCTAATGTTTTTGTAGTAAGGTGTTGACCAGTTATAGTTGCCTGTTCTTGACTACTGCGCCAAACTTCGCGAACAAGTTTTGACTGATAAACCACGCTTGGAGAGTAGCAAGTAAGACCTGTTGTGAGTTCTACTTTAAGATAGTAGTACCCACCAGCGAGAGAGTCGCCACCAATAAGCCACAAAGTTTCGCTTTCTAATCCAGCACTAACAAGTGCATTGATAGCGTTTACAAAATTAAATTTGTAGTCAAGACCTTCGTGGTTCTTATAGGTAATATAATTATAATATTGTTCGGTGAGTGGCTGGTTCCAACTGATTGTTGGATAGTCGCCACTTTCTCTTGCCTCATCATAGTTAGCATAAGTTGGTTCTGGGCTACCCTGTGCCCAATCAATAACTTTGAGCAAGTGAACGTTAATATGCACATCAAAATTGTTTGCTTCAACGTCTGCAAGAATTGCGTTACTTACGTAATTGTCAAGAGTAATTGCAACTACGCGGTGGTCGTTATTTTTGAGTGTTTCGTCATTACCCCAAACTACACTAATGTTTGGAAGGGCAGTTGTTGTAGGTAATGCACCTGCGTTTACACTCACCCATTCACTAGGCTCATAGATGTTAATATCAGGGCTAACTGTACGGATAACAACCTCATTTCTCTTTGCACCACCAGCGGTCAACAAGTGGCTAATGTTAGTTACAACTGTACCGTAGACATAGTCATCGAGTTTTGATATAGTATAGTTCTCGTGAGCATCGTCCCAGTTATACACCCAAATTTCAAATATTGCAGTATCAAGATATGCAGAGTCGTAGATTTTGTCCGCATAGTCCCAAGTTAAGTCGCCGTTCTCGCTCAGGCGAACGTTTGTAGGCTGATATGGGAATGGAATGTTTGTATAATTGTACTTATTCATTGCGCTTTCTGTTCCAAATGATGCTGGACTAGAAATCCTAGTGCAATTATATGGCTCACTTATAGCAAACACATCAGCAGTAATCATATAAGTATAACTTCCCGCCAAGTACCAAGCACCATTTTGATTGTCGGCAACACGAGTGCTATCCTCAAAATATTTTGTCATATCAAATACTAAAATACCATTATCCGTGTCAAGCACAAATCCGTCGGTTATTGTTGACGTTACATTTTGTTTGAGCATACTTTGCTCACCAATTTGATATGTAATGCTGTCCTTTGTAACAATCACATCAAGCACTACGCTATATTTAATGATATGTTTCTCGCCAAACTGCATAATGCTACCCAAAGTTTGGTTTTCATCACACAAAGTAACAGTGTAGATTATACGAACACTATATGGGTGTGTTGGCAAAGTCCAATACAAGTCGCCATTTTCAAGCGTGCCACCTGCATTTTTAACTGTAATTGGGTTTACAAGGCTGTTGACTGAACTATCACCATCAAGTATTGGCGCAAATTCCATCAATTTTGTAACAAATTCAAAACTATTAGGAGTTGTTGAAATGTGGCTGTTGAGCCAGTAGTTTGAGCCCTCGCCTTGTGGCACGATAGACTGCACAGTAAAGTAGAATTGATGAGGACCGTAGAAACTAATCAAGTCGTAGATGTCAAGACCTTTTGGGACACTTCCGTTAAAGTCGTCTGCGGTTAGAGGTCCAATGTCCGTTGGCTCGCATTCAACAAGCGCGCCATTGTTGTAATAGTCATAGTAGTATGGTGTAACTCGATAAATTCCGCCTATTTTAAGGTTGCTAAATGTAAGATTTACAGAATTAATATTCTTCTTGTCTTGGCTGTCAGAATAGCCCAATTTTATAGAGTGAATATTGAGGTTTGGAGCCTCATTTCTCATAAACAACTCAACATCGAACTCGCTTGAAATTTTCTCGATAGCCACATCAGAAGACAAGTCATAAACAGTGCCTCCATCAATATATTTGTAGTATTCTTCTTCGCCATATGGAATAAGTTTAATCTTATTAATTCCAGCGATTGCTGTTGGAAGGCGCAATTTTGCGGTTGTGTTAGAAATTGCATCAAAACTAATTTCTGTTGCTTCATTCTTAATATCGCCGACATATTCGTAAATATTTGCGCCGTTACCATCGGTTGTTGTTGAGATATACACTTTGAAGTATTGAGCAAATGAAAGCGTGTCATCTGTTATTATGAGATATTTTTCGTTGAAGCCGATTGTACTTTCATACTCTTCGAAGTCATCTCTCAAACCTTCCTCATAGCCTGCAATTTCGTTGTACGCAACACCCTTAATGAAACATTCAGGTGCAACAGCAAAGAGGTTGTCGTTAGTGATTGCTTGTAGTCCAAAAATATTGTTGAAGTTGCCACTCACACCGTTTGAAGCAGTGAAATATGCACTTCCGTCAACACCGCTTACAACGACCGTGAACACACATTCGCCACCTGCAAGGTCAACAGTCAAATCGTCAGCAGAGCGGTCAATATAACTAAACACGAATGAGCCTTTTGTTGTGTCGCCTGCGCTGTTAGAATAAGTAAACTTTGTACCACTTAATGCTGGGTTGAGATTGTCGTATGCAACTGATTTACCATTTTTATCGGTAATTGTAATGCTAAACTTCATATTTTCAATCGTAAAGTCGCCGTTTGTGTTGTAATTCCATCTAGCATATGTTCTAACCTGTCCACCAACGTAATTTTGTTCAAATGTCAAATCAGTAATTGCGTTTAATGGAGCAGTTTGTAGATATGTTGCTGTTGTTTTTTCCAAATCTTCGCTTACATAAACGCCGTTTGCCTCGTCCTCCTCAACTTGAACAACCACGAGATAGTCCCCTGCTTCCAAACCAGCAAGAAGTCCAGAGAAGTCATAGGTGTTTTGATTTGTTACAATCTCGCGAGCAGAGCCGTTCTCAAAGTTGAGTGGCATGCCTGTGCTGTCTGCGATGTAGAGTTTATATTTTGTAGCATTCACCACATAACTCCATTTTGCAACAGTCCCGTCAAGAACTAAAGTGTTTGGGGCATCGCTAATAACGATTGGGAGTTCAAGGCTGTTAGCATATACACCACCCTTATAAGCAATGTAGTTTGATTCACCAACAGTATAAACAACATCACTTGCAGTAATCTCCCAGTATGCAATTCGTCCGCTTGCAAGGAATGTTGGAACAAATGACGTAATGTCAACACTAACTATTGAGCCACTTTCCACACTTGAATTGAGAACAGTAGTTCCATTTATTTTAAGAGTGTAAGCGCCACCATTGAAAGCGGTTGAATTTTGAAGATTATTTGTCCAAATTGCAGTGTAAGTTTGTGTTGTCTTATCATAATTAACTGCAAAGTCATTTACCCCAGCAAGTGTTTGCGTGTTCATAAAGATGTGTGTATGAGGTGCACTTGCAACAGAGTCAACTCCGTTTGTAACACTTGCTATTATTGTAAAGTAAATTGCATAAACTTGTGCGCTTGGCAGAGTAAAGGCAATTTCGGTTGTTGTCGTTGTCAATGTTGCTTGATTAGCATTATCTGCTGTCCAAGAACCATCGTTTGCAAGATATAAATTTGAGCCGTTTGCGTCAACAACATAGATTGAATAGGTATATACAACACCGACATATTGTGTATCACCTTTCCAAGTAATTGTTGCATCTGCACCATCAGCAGTAAACACAATGTCGTATGGTGCAACCATATCACCGATAGCAAATACATAGGTTGTGCTACTCGTAGTGTAAAGTTCGTCTGTAGTGTTTGCTGTAATCACAATTGTAAATCTCGAACCTTCCGCCCACGCATCACCCCATTGCGCGTTTTGGAAACTAAATGAATATGTACTATCCGCAACAAGTGTAATTTGGTCGCTTGTGATGGCTTGCTTAATATTGTTGTAAGTTACGCTTGCAGTATATGTTACCTCACCCGTCAATTCACTTGGCAATTCTAATTTGTCAAAGTTCACAGTATATGTTGTTGTTGGGTCGTCATAAGTCATTGTAATGTTTTCAGCCACATCAAACGAAGTGCCGTAACGAATTACAAGAGAATTACTCCACGCACTCGCAGCCAAACTTCCGTTCTGTGCATTGCGAATAGCAATGGTATAAGAACCGCGCTCGGCAAAGTGCGTACCACCTTGAAGTGTTGCTACGTTTCCACTCCAAGCAATCCCCTCAAAAATCTTCTCTTCATTTGCTGAATTGATAACTTTAAGGTCAAATTTTGGAGCATTTGCATCAGGTGTGCTTGTTTGCTGTACGTCAAGAGTATTCTCGTTTGCTAGGCTATCACCTGCAACAAAGGCTATGATTGGAGTTTGAAGTTGTTGTTGATAAGCAAAGCGATATGCACTTTCATAACTTTCTAACATCGGAGCATTTTCAAGTGCTGTAACACTTACGAAGTAGTAACCACTTGTCATAGAAGCAAGTTCTGTTGAGGTTAATGTAAGTGTATTTGTTGTCAATGTTTGAGAATATACACTATCCGTTCTTGATGCTTGTGTAATTGTAACAAGATAGCCACTTGGCGCAACTCTTGTCAATTGTCCATTTGCAAGCACATCTACACTAACATCACTCCAAGTAAATGAAAGTGTGTTGTTATCAAAATTCTGCGCTACGGTAATGTTTGGTTGAGCAAAACGCTTTTGCCATTCAACATTAACAACTGTTGGGTCGCTTGTGTTATAAGTTGAAGCATCAAGTGGATTAGCAACAACACTAAATCCATATTCACCTGCCACTTTATCCGCAAGCACATTTTCAAGGTTGAAGTAAACGTAACCGTTTTCAACAATATTAGCGGTCGCATTTACACTAACTCCTGCGCTTGATTCTTCACAACTAATTGAATAATTAGAAACTAATTTGCTGTAAAGAATTTGGAGGTGGAGTTGATTGTTTTTAGTAACAACTTCTACAAGTGGCGCGGAAATTCTATTGTTAAATTCCCAAGTGTAAACTGCACTACTATCACGATAGTATCCATTGGCTTGTGCAACCGCTTTAACACCAAATACCACACTTGCGCCTTTGCTTAGCCCACTGAACCAGCCAGTAGTATTTGCACGCATTACACGCACATATTTGCCATCAACATAATCAGTATACTCACTAACAGTTGTAGACTTTGTTGCGCCGTTCATCGTTATCTCATAGTGGTCAACAAAAGCAATATAATTCCATTGCAAATATGAATGGTCGTCAGCCATAACAAAGCCCGCAGGTGCTTGAAGGTCGATGATAATATCAAATGCATATTGTGCTGGACTTGAACGCAATTCGCTAGATTTGTTTGAAATAGCGGTTGCAGTGATATTGTATCCACCACCTAAAAGGGCATTTTCATCATCATTTACAAGTTGCAATGCTGTCAAATCAATTGTAAAACTATTTGTTGTGGTGTCAGTAATATCAATGTAACTTGTATAAGTTATACCAGTTGTACCTTCAAATGTCCATTCAATGCTCTTTGTAAAAGGAAGTGAATCCTTTGAAACATTAATCGTTGCGTAAACCTTTGGTTTAGAATCAACTACTGTTTCGCTATGCGAGATTGTAGGGCTGTCCATAAACGAACTGCTTTCATAGTCCAAACTCCACTCACAGCCATCAGAATTAAGATGTACGCTCTGACTAATTATGTTATCACCAGATTTAGTCTTACCTGCGTAAATTTTTACTGTCGTCGTCTTGTATAGAGGTAAGTATTCGTCAGTTATAACTTCGTCAATATCACTACCAGCAACATCAGTATGAATATTTAGGCTGTTAAATACAGTTCCTGCGCTGTTGATAAACTCTACATAATAATCAGTTATATAGCGGAAATCTACATTTTTAGATGCCTCAATAAAAAGTCTATTATTCTTGGAGCCACTTATTGGAGTGATTGTAGTGTTGAGAGTTCCCGATAAGTTATAAACATAATTTATTGTAGTTGTTACGTAATCACTAGCAAGATACAAACCAGAACGAGCAGAACGCATTTCAATCGTGTTCATACCAAGTTGCAAGTAAGGACTCAAATCTGCTACACGGCTTCCTGTGATAGCGTTAGTGTTTACAGCAACGCGCCCGTTGTTTTCGTCAATTACAAAGATTTCGTAAGTTCCGTTAGCAGCAACAACAGTTGGCACGCTATCCCAAGTTAGAACTACACCATTCTGCCCTGCTTGTTGAGAAGCAACAAGATTTGTTGGCTTTTGATGCGTATAATAATCACTAAACTTATATTCTGTTGACAAAAGACTGCTGATATAACCATTTGCATTTTCAGTGTCAAGAATAATCGCTTGAACCGTGATTGAATGCACTTTTGGTGAAGAATAGTTATTATTTATAAAATCAGTTAAGCGCGTTTTATCAACTATTCTATAAGATGTAGTGCCATTAACTTCAACACTAGAAATCATTTCACTATCTAGTGCTGGCTGGTCAATCAAGAATGCCAAAATTCCGTTAACATTGATGTGGTATCTTTCTGCGCCCTCGACATAATCAAAAACGAATGTAATTTCGCCCTTATTGTCAAGTTGAGCAACCTTTGACACAGAATGAATTACAGGAGCGGTCAAACGAACCTTATAATCATATTTTACTGGTTCACTAGCATTTGATGATGTGTAGAATTTTGACGCACCATTTGCAATCACGCGAATTGCATATAGTCCTGGACCAAGAGGGTTTGGCAAGTGCGCTTTCATATAATTTGAAATTGTTATTTTTGTTTCGGTTACAACCTGAGTTACCAAGGCAGAACCAATCGCATTAATGTTATTAGTTTCGGCATCTATTGTACCCATATAAACCATAACGGTATAACTTCCTGCATTGTCAACAGCACGCCACGACAATGTATCAACACCGTTGCTTTCGTTAAGTGCAAAGCCGTCAGGAGTTTCAAGTTGGGTTATTGCCTCATAAGCCTCGGATTCTTCACTATACGCACTATCCAAAATATATTCCGATTTACTTTCAACAGCAGAAATCATTGCTTTAAATGAAACACCCAAGGCACTGAGTTCGGACAGTGGAATACTGTAATAAGGCAAAAGCAATTCGGTTACAGGGGCGCGCGCTACAAAGGTTGGATTTTCTATATCACTATTTGCAAGCAACACGAGGTTATACGAAGTTGGAGTATAACGAGTATTCACGCCATATGTATCTTCAACTGTATCCCAAGTAATAACAAGGTTTTCCCCTTCCTTACTCATTTTAATTGATTGAGCATCAGGAGCAGAAAGAGTGTGAACCACAGTATATTCAATTAAGTCGCTCGAACGATTTTCAATATGATAATAGTCGTTAGTTTTGGGAACTGCGGTTACAAAGATTGTTTTTGCGCCCAAAGTATCCGTAATGCAAACACCATCAACCATAATTTCGTTAAGGTTCAAACTATATGATGACAAGCCTTCAAGTTCGTCATTAGCAACAGTTTTGCGAAGTTGTCCATTTACGTAAACTAGATATTTATCAACTGCAAAATCAACGTCCCAAGAAAGCACTCTTTCTGTGCCTTGCTGGCTAGTTTGCCCTCTCACGTCTGGACTTATTCTAATCGTTGGTGCATCAATTGATGTAGTTCTAAAATAAATCGCAGGGTCGCTGTAAGCGCTATCATAAATATAGTCATTTTCGTTGCCATAGGCATCAGTTGAACTTGCCTTTACAGCGAGTTCAAAGAAGTTTATTTGCGAATATGGCGCTTGTGTAAGCAATGCACCAAAGTCAAAAGTGTTGCCGTGGGTTAAAATGTTTGTAGTCATTTCATTATTAGAGCCATCTGGCTTATAAGTAAGCATAACAGAATAACTTGATGCATTTTCAACTGCAAGCCACGACAATTCCTCGCCTTCCCACGTAAGGTTTAGAGGTGTCGAAAGTGTGGTCGTATTGTATCCATAAACAGGAGCACTACGAGCCGAGTTATAGTCAGGAGTTGAGTGAATAGCACTAACTTCAAACGAATATTTTGCGTATCTTGTAATATAACTTTGAACTGATACGCTAGTTGAGGTCGAGACAAAGGTGTCCGCGTCATTGATATAAATGCGATAGCCTTGCGCATTTTCCACGCTATCAAAACTCAACACCCAGTTTTCTTCATTAATCCTCACGTTTTCTGGGGTTGCTAACCTTTGAGTAAGCGAGTTGTTCGGCTTTGATGCGGGTGTTAGAACAAATATTAAACCTACAATACTCGCTATCACAAGTACTGCCACAACAATCGCTATTGTAATTTTTACTGAATTTGACATAAGGATAACTCCCCCGTTCATAATTTATCTACAAGTAAATGTAAAAAGTTCGGGCATATTCCAAAGGCAACAACAAAGAAGTCAAATTTTATTCAGTTTCAGGTACAACCCATTCAAGACTTGGTGAACCGCCAACTAGCATTGCAAATTGAGCAACTAGTCCAGAAGTGCTTGGATAGATATATGTAACTGATTCACTGTTAATTACGATTGTGCTCTTGTTAACTGATGCCAAGAATGTAGCCACATCGTCACCATCAAGAAGCGCAAAGTCGTTTACTGTTTCAACGCCGTCTGGCTCGATTGCACTATATCCAAATGCAGGAGAAGTGCAAACAGTGTTATCCCCAGAAACGCTGTTATCAACAATTTCAACCTTGTTTGCAACGTGATAACTATAACACAATCTACTATCGTTGTAAGCACTACCAATCAACGAACCCATTGTAGGCTCTGTTCTATATTCAATGTTTACAACGCCATTGCTTTCGTAGTAGATATTTCCACGAACGATACCCATATTAACACAACTTAATACGAAGCCACCGCCGAATGTATAACCTACTACACCACCCATAATTGGATAGTAACCGCTTGATGTTACAAGACCATAGTTAATACAATATGTAACAAAACCGATTTGAACGTTTGCAGCAATACCACCGCTAACACAACTTTCAACACTCTCACTTACGAGAGATACGCTTGTGATAGTACCATAGTTGACACAACCTGAAATACGAGCGTAGCGATATGACTTTTCGCCACTTTCTGCTGTAATTTCGATACCACTAACGCGTCCAACGATTCCACCGGCATCAAATCCACTGATTTGGGCGCTGTTAAAGTTTGGCATTGATGTCTGACCATTGCTACAATCAATGATAATACCTAGATAGTTGTATCCAGCGATACCACCGACAATTGAACGTAAGTTCTTGTTTTCTGCTGAATATACCTTGATATTAAGCATATTGTTACAACCTTCAATTCTACCATCGCCATAGTAAGTTGTAACACCATTTAGTGTTTCTGAACGTTGACCAACAAGACCAACCAAACCACCAATGTAGACATCTGCTTGATTGATTGCGCCTGTTACAACTTCGAGTTTAAACCCGTCCGCATCACTCTTTTCTGCACCTGTTACATTACTATCCACAATCCAACCATAGTTTTCTTTTGCGAATAGACCGCTATAAGAATTTGAAATAAGTGAAGAAACATTGATTGAGTAAGCCTCGATTGTCAAGTTCTTAATCACACCACCACGATAGTAGAAGTTTTCGCCCACACTATCAAGGTTGACAGGAACGACTGATTCAATACTATTCCACCAACCAAAGCTTTGTGCCCCAGCGGTCTGGAAGTTTGTGATTGAATATCCAGCACCATCGAATCCACCAGTAAATTTCATTTGTTTGTAAATATCATTTACACTTGAACCATTTAACATTACAGGAACTGGGAAGTTCATTGTTGCGTTTGAGTTGTTGGCTTGAACCTCAACCAAATCGGCAAGAGCTACATTTTGACCAAGTTTAAAGTAAAGTTCTGGGAGCCAATAAACAAGTTCAAGTTGATACAATGCAGAAACGTTGTCATGGTCTTTGATGATGAATGGGTCAACACCTGTACCACTACCACCAGCAAAGTGTTCAAAGCTGAGGTTGCTAATCACTAATGGGTCGCTACCAAATGCCTGACCAGCAGAGTTCAACACAATCAATCGAATTTCATCGAAGTAGCCAACACTCCATAGAGGAATTTGACTAATTAGGTCGACAGAATCCACAATCTTATATTGCAATGAAGTGCTTCCGTTCATACGATAAGCAAACAAAATTTGATTACCCGCAACATTCACCGTACCACCAGCGCCATTTAACAAGTCTGGGTCAAATCCACTTACGCCACAATTACTAATATTCCAGTTAAGGCGCAATGAAGGACCATTAATTGTATCAGGAGCAAATGATGTTGGGTCGTTAAGTTTGTATGCCGCGTGTTCATACGTATCACTATTTAGGAATGCTTTTTCTCCGTCAATTGCACTTACAGAACCAGCAACATATCCAAAGAAGTTGTATTTCAATATACCACCTGTCGCCAATGATGCATCAATGCCTGCACTTGCAAGTGCGTTGTTAATTTCTTCTTGTGTAATATCAATAGCCACTACATCGTATACACTTGCATTAGCCTTGCGGATATCTACACCTTGTGAATTTCCACCAACAGAAACACCTTGGTATCTAATATCGAGCCACAAGTGCATCGACAAGTCAAGTGAACTATAAGGTTCAGCATTATAATAATCACCATAATTCCAAGCGAGTTGACCCCACTCGTTTACATACATATAATTCTTTCTTACTGTATCGTAATTAATGTCTGGCAATTTTACAATATTTCTAATATCAAGCGACCAACTTGTATTTACGTGTCCACTAAACGCACCTTGAATTGTGCTAGTATCACCCGAGTATCTCACTCTAATAGCATCGAACTCACAACCAGCTTCATTTATACCATCAAATGAATATGCGTTTGTTGTAACACGTGTTGAGCGAACGTTTGAAGTATCGCCAGTCAATTCATATTGCAATTCATATCCTGCACCAGCGCTATTACTTGTAGCATTCCAAGCAAGAGTTCCGTTCTCAACGTGAAGGTTATAGTCCTCACCAGCATAAATCAAGGTAAATTGACCATACGCATCACTAGACAAGCAAGGGGTCCCCGCGTCATTTATACCCGTCCAAGTGTTACCAATTGAGTAAAGTCTAACAAGATACTCACCCTTCAAATCAATAAGCGATTTAGCATCAAAGTAACGAGCAACACCGTCAAGGTCAAAGGTGTATGGTGTATCATTGAGTTCAACTAGATATTTTGTAACACCGTCCGCATCAATCCAAGCATCATTCTCATCACGAATACCCCAATCAAATTCACCATCAACCACACGTGAATAAGCCGAGCTACGACCTGCAATATTATAGTTGTTAGGAGCGTAAAGTTTTGTTACTTTTTGCGCAGTCGAAACAGCGCTTGTTACATAACCCAAGGTGTACTCAAAGTCGATTGTGTTAATAGTCGCAGTTTTGTCAGTTTTTCCACCCTTTACAATGAATTGTAAGTCATACTCACCTACATCTAGGCTTGTAATTGAACTGCTGTATGTATTTGTAGTTGCATCAGCACCCATTTCAAACGCATTGCGCACTACATCACCCTTCACAACCTGAGCAATATAGGTCGAAGCACCTTCAATCGCAGACCAGAAAATTTCACCATCTTGCAAGTACCAACCATTAAAGTTCGCTTTGTTTTCAATAGTTCCAGCCACAGAGTTAGGATTTAAAGGATTTAACTTTTCAATAATATAGCCACAATCTTCCCATGTTGAAGTAAAGTTGTACTTCGTATCACCCAACGCGCGAAGTTCTAGTCTATACTTAACACCAGCAGTCAAATCGCTCATATCATAAGTGTTAACTTTTGCTTTGATATCAATTTGCACTTTTCCGGCCTCATCTAGC
>JAFUJK010000012.1 GCA_017468205.1 Clostridia bacterium | reverse complement strand
TTGCATAAATAGATTGCAATTTCTCATATGGGCATTTGTCCGTCGGCCGTGAGCTCATCACTTGTGAATGAGCCCAACGGGGCGGCCGGCTTCCCGCAAGCGGGAAGGCATTGCGAGGCTTTGAAAAAGCCGTGGCAATCTCGGTGATTTATCACCGCTAGCAAGGAAAATAGGAGGAAACAACTTTATGAAAAGTAAAAAGTTATCCACGTTGAAAACTCCGCAGGGGGGGGGGGGCGCTAAATAGCGAAAAAATTGCTGAAAAAGCCGATAAAAACGGCACTTTCAGCGATTTGAAAATCGAAGAAAACACCCTAAAAAAAGAACAAAAAAGAGGCAAAATAATTGCCTTAATTCTCTCCATAATATTTTTATTTACTGCCCTAGTTGGCGGTAGTGTATTTTTGATTGTAAAGCATATAAATAAGTCAAATGCTCTTACAAGTTACACATCACTTGGTGATTTAACCCCTAGCGGAAGCAGTAAAGTAAACACAACGGTCTATAATTCTTTAATTAGTAAATTGGGGTCTAAAACAGGTACAGTGGGGACTCTTGACGGCGGAACACCGATAGTCTTAACAATGGCAGGTGAGGACTGGCAAGTTGTGTATCGCGACCCAAATAACACGGACATAATCACCGTGTGGATGTGTGATTACTACACGACAGCAAAATTCAACTCAACAACTTCTGACGGAAACAATTACAATGGTTCTGATATACAAACAACTGTGAGGAATTATTTTACAACTTGTGCAGGTAATTATCCAGTGCTTAATTCAATTACCGTTTCGCCTAGCGCTATGAGTGATGAGTATAAAACTGCGCAAGATACTAGCGGATCTTATGGAGGATATATAAGTGGGAATAGTGCAATATCGTCATTAGCAGACAAATTCTGGTTACCTAGCCTTTACGAAACTTTCTCCTTTTGGGGGCTAGATGACATTGATAGGGCTCATTCAGCTAGCTCTTGCTGGCTGCGCTCAGCTGGCGCTAACACTACCACCTATGCGCTCCTAGTGGACTCCTCGGGCTCTGGTGGCAGCAAAATTGTGTACTATAGCAACGGCGTCCGTCCTGCCGCTCATCTTTCATTAAGTGCTATGAACCCAGCCACCACTGTAACTCTTAACAAACAAAGCGGTTCGGGCGGAACTTCGTCAGTATCTTGTTCAGGCGGTTCGGCAATGCCTAGTATTAGTGTTCCAACGCGAACAGGCTACACTTTTGGAGGATATTACACAAGCACAGGCGGCAGTGGTACGCAATACTACACATCAACAGGCGCGAGTGCGCGCTCTTATCCGTTAAGCGGAGGGCCAACAGTTTTATATGCAAAGTGGACAGGAAATACATATTACGTAAAGTACAACGCGAATGGCGGAAGTGGCACAATGTCCAATTCAACACATAAATACGGCACGGCATCAAATCTAACGGCAAATGAATTTACATATACAGGGCATAATTTTGCTGGCTGGGCAACATCAAGCACGGGGGCGGTCGTTTATGCGGACGGCGCGAGTGTATCCACTCTCACATCTACGAGCGGGGGGACATACAACTTATATGCCGTGTGGGAGGCTAAACCTTATACAATAAATCTTTTAACCAATGATAGCGCGCTAGGGAATGTGCTGGGAGGCGGAGGATATAACTTAAACGAAGAAGCAAATATGTATGCATTCTCGCAATCAGGTTGTGCTTTCTTATATTGGGTTGATAGCGCAGACCCAGACACAAAAATTTTTGCAAATCCTTTAACTATTTCAGTAACTGAAAACAAAACTTATACGGCATATTTTACAGAAAGTCTTATCAGTGGTGTTTCAGTAACCTCGATGATAGGAGGTAGTGCGGAAATTGTGGGGAACGACTTTGCAACACTTGCGGATTCGGATACCATAACCCTTGTGGCACGCCTCAAACTCAACGGCTATCAATTTGACGGCTGGTTCATTGACGGCGCAACGACTGCGTTTAGTACAGAGTGGAGTGTTAACGTGGAGTATGGCACTATTAAGGACAAAATGATTGTAGCAAAATTTAGTTATATTTCTTCAAATGTAAACACAGAAACAAATAATACAGGAAATTTAACATAAAATTGAGGGAGTACCCCTCTTTTTGTTTTAAAGGCGAGATTGCTATGTCGCGTTGCTCCTCGCAATGACAATCCGCGCATTTTTTGAATAAGTTTTATAATTTAACTAAAAATAGCACTATGAAAGTTCAAACATTTATGGGTGGGGTGGCGGTTTTATTCATTGGTGGCGCGCTTGCCAAACTTTTGGGCGCGATTTTTCGCATTCCCCTTACTTGGGTACTGGGAGCGGAAGGTTTGGGATTGTATCAACTCATATATCCCGTTTTTGCTCTATTAATTGTGCTTGCAAGCAGTGGAATGCCAACGGCAATAAGCAAAATGACGGCAAGTCGAATTAAGGCAGGGGACAATGTGGGCGCGCGTCAAGTCCTCAAAGTTAGTTTGTTTTTTCTGGGAATTGTAGGCATATTTTTTAGCGCGCTTCTACTAATTTTTTCAAATTACATAGCATCACTTCAAGGAAACAATCTTGCGGGGCTTGGGTATATCGCAATCGCCCCTGCAATATTTTTTGTGTGCATTTTGAGCGCATTTCGCGGATATTTTCAAGGGCACAGCAATATGCTTCCGACTGCAACAAGCCAAATTATCGAGCAAGCGGGCAAATTGATTTTTGGGCTTTTGCTTGCATATGTTTTTATTGATTTTGGGATTGAATATGGAACTTTGGGGGCAATTTTAGGGGTAACAATAAGTGAAATAATCGCCGTCGTTGTTTTATGGATATATTATCTAAAAAGTAGGGATAAAACGAAAAACTATGCGCAAAATTCGACAAATAGTACTATGCATAGTACTAAAAATCGTCAGGTTTTGGGGGAGTTGGTGCGAACAAGTTTTCCAATCGTGTTGGCGAGCCTAACTTTGCCATTGCTTGTAATGTTGGATAGTTTTTTAGTGGTGAATTTACTTGGAAATGCGGGACTTGATGCAACACAAGCCACGAGTCTGTGGGGAATTAATAGTGGAGTTGTTACAAGTCTTGTGAATATGCCGATTGCGCTTTGTCTTGCAGTTGCAATTAGTATTGTGCCAGCGGTGGCGAGCGAAAACGAACGGGGGGCAGTTTTTGAAAAAATTAATAAAGCTCTTGACCTTATTGTGTTGTTCTGTGTGCCATTTTTACTTGCGTTTACGATTTTGCCGAATGCGTTAATCTCTTTTCTATATAGCGATAGCATTGGCGAAAATCTCCTAGTTTCCTGTGATTTGCTTGTTTTGAGTAGCCCAATATTGCTTTTGGGGTCGATTTTACAAGTGCAAAACAGCAGTTTGCAGGCTTTGGGGAAGGGCGGAATTACAATGATAAATATGCTTATTGCAGGCGGGATAAAGATTGCGTGTACGTTGCTTTTTGTTCCAAATAATTTGATTAATATTTATGGTTGCGCTATTTCAAATCTTGCGTTTTACTCCTTGGCGGTTTTGCTAAATTGGGTATATATGCGCGCAAAACTTGGATTTAAGATTAGGCTAAAATCTTTGGCACCAACTTTGGCTGGTGGCGGACTTGTTGCGTTAGTATTTTTGAATATCTCATTTCTTCCGCTATCCGTATATATTTTGCTTCCGTTGGCACTAGTTTTGGGGGCATTCGTATACCTATTTTCGCTGTGGGTTTTTGGGGTGAAATTTAGAGAAATGTTTCCTTTTTTACAAAGAAAAAGTCTAAAAATAAAATAAAAGTTAATACTTAAAATTATGAATAAAAATGAACTTGTTACAGCCGTTTCAAAACAGTGTGGTATTACAAAACTTGAAGCAAAAAAATCTGTTGATGCCGTGTTTGAAAGCATAACAAAAGCCCTTTTGCGAGGGGAAATTGTGTCGGTGCGAGGCTTTGGAAAGTTTTGGGCAAAATATTGTCCTGCAACTCTAAAAACACCGCCATCAAGCAAAATAATATTCAAAATTCCGCCCAAATTTGTGCCAAAATTCTGCGCTTTTGAAAGATTAAAACGCCGTTTTTGGCTCGATTTTGGCTAAAAATGGGGCTTTTAAGGGTAAAAATTCGATAAAAATGGCTAAAATCGTTTTGAGAACACGTAAAAATGTGTTATAATCGTGGTAACATTACAAAAAGGAGAATTTAGTAATGAACAAACAAGAATTTATTGCTGCAATTGCCGAAAAGGTAAGTATGAGCAATGTGGAAACTGCAAAAGTTGTAAACGCAGTTCTTGACACAATTCAAGAGGAGATGAAGGCTGGTAACAAAATCATTTTGACTGGCTTTGGTCAATTCGAGGCTCGTGAGCGCGCTGCCCGTTCTGGTGTAAACCCAGCAACTGGCGAAGCAATCAAAATTGCGGCTTGTAAAGTTCCTGCTTTCAAGGCCGGCAAGGGTCTTAAAGATGCTATCAATGCTTAATTGATGAAAGGGGGCTATATGCTCTCTTTTCTATTATGGAGAAAGTTATGAAAATTGGAAATATTGAATTAAAGAATCCTTTTGTATTAGCCCCTATGGCAGGGTTTAGTGATGCTAGTTTTCGTCATATTATTGGCAAGGCTGGGGCGGGGCTTGTTGTTACTGAAATGGTGAGTGCGCGCGGGCTTGTGTATAAGTCGGATAATACACTCGACCTTTTAAAGAAAGGTGAAGAATTAACAGCGGTACAACTTTTTAGCAACGAGCCAGAGATAATCGCCGATTGTGTGCAAATGCCAGAATTAAGCCCTTTCCCGATAGTTGACATTAATATGGGGTGCCCTGTGCCAAAGGTTGTAAGCAACGGAATGGGAAGCGCATTAATGCGTGAGCCAAAACTTGCCAGCGAGGTGATAAGGGCAACGGTCGACAAGGCAAATCGCCCTGTAACTGTAAAATTTAGACTTGGCTGGGACGATATTGTTGCGGTTGATTTTGCGAAAATGTGTGAGGATAGCGGTGCGAGTGCAATAACTGTACACGGAAGAACGCGCGAACAAATGTATTCGGGCGAAGCGAATTGGGACGAAATTGCCAAAGTAAAGCAGGCTGTAAAAATTCCTGTTTTTGGCAATGGCGATGTCGATAGTGTGGAGCGTGCACATAGAGTTATTGCAGATTTTGGTGTGGATGGTGTTGCGATTGGGCGTGGTGCTCTTGGTAATCCGTGGCTTTTTCAGGCTTTGAGTGGAGAGGATTTTGAGGAAGATAGATTAAAGGTGGTCAAGTGGCATTATGACCTTGCAAGCAAGGAATATGGCAAAGAGCGATGCGTGCCTTTAATGCGCAAACATTTAAGTTGGTATTTGAAACACGCAGGTATTCGACGTTCGGTTCGCGCTGAAATGAATTTGGTGTCCGAGTTTGAAGAATTGATTGAAAAACTTGAACTCGCGTTCAAAAGTTAAAAAATCGCTTTAATTTGTTTGCTTTTAAAGCGATTTTTTAGTATCATATATTTAGTATTTTGGGAGATACTACAATTTAGAGTTTTAAGTTAAAAGGGGTGAGGCTTTTGGAAGTGTATGTTATGGTCATATTCGCGCTTGTCGGTTTGGGCGTTTTGTTGTACGGTATGACGCTTTTTGGTAAAGCTTTGGAACCCGCTTTAAACTATGGTCTAGGTAGACGCTTCACAAAAGTTGCAGGTAATCCTGTGGGCAGTTATTTTGTTAGTAGTGCCATAACGTTTATCACCCAAAAAGTTACTCTGCCTTGCGGTATGGTTATGGGGTTTGTTGATGTGGGAACGATTAGCCCTAAACAAAGTATTGCATTTGTATTAGGAATTAGTTTTGGTAGTGCGTTGTCAATGATTTTGCTTATGTTTAATGGGCTTAATCTGACACTTTATCTAACACTATTCTGTTTTATTGGCGCTATCATATTGCTGTTTATTAAAAACCCACGAGCGCAACATATCGCGCAAGGAATGATGGGTTTCGGGCTACTTTTCTTGGGACTTGAACTTGTGGGGACTTATGCCACTCAACTTTTTGCTTTGCCTGCGGTGTTCGATTTTTTAAGTATGGTTTCAAACCCATTTGTTATAATCTTGATTGGTTTTTTAATCAGTTTGATTACAACAAGTACTTTTGCGAGTCTTACGGTTCTTGCTGCCCTTGTTGGTGCGACTGCTGGCGCGGGGCCTATTAGCATAGACGTGGCATATTTAGGAATGCTCGCAGTTACGATTGGCGCAGGTTTGTCTGATTATATCTACACAATTTCTGGACAATCAACACAGGCAAAAAGAGTCGTTACATTCCACGTTTTGTTCCGCGTGTTCAGTTTCTTGATTTGTTTGCCACTTTTCTTCACTCCTGTGATTGATATGCTGTATGTCGCTCTTGGCGAAAACGCGGTTATGACGTTGATTATTGTACATATGGTTCAAATGACAATCCCAAGTTTCTTGCTCTTGCCATTCGGAAAACCGCTTGCAAAGTTGATGGAAAAAATCGTGCCAGATAGAAAGAGTAAGGACGACCTTGTCGCAGAATTTGTCCTACCAGATAACGCAGTGTCTGTATTTGGTGTTGGTTATCCGTCTCTCATAAAATCAGTGAGTAGATTGCTAGAAATTAACGCAGAAGCGCAAGGACTGCTCTTTGAAAGATTCGCTGGAAGGGAAATGCGCGGTTCACTAGGACGGCTAAAATCCATAGAAAAAGCAGTAAAGATAACTTCAAATTCAACCATTAGGCTTTCAAGTAAAGCGGGTGAGAATGAGTTGCCAAAACTTAATGTGCTAATAAATATTATGGGAGATTTGCACTACTTGGGTGAGCGCTCACTAAAACTTTATAGCATTAGTGGGGAAATAATTAAAAAATCAAAATCTCTTTCTGAAGAACAACTAAAAGCTTTGGTTGGGATTTTTGAGGAAATCAAGGAACAATATCAAAGCGATATCGCACTTGTTGATACATTGATAAATGGACAGGATATTTCAAACAAACAACTTCGCGACAAAATGACCAGCAACAAAGCCCTGTATGCGCGTTGCCAAAAATTGAAACATCGTACGATTTCGGAATATCGCAAAACGGGTAAGTATCCACGAGGAAGCGACACATATTTTGAATTAATGCTTATAATGGAAGATATAAACACAGACCTTGCAAACATTGCAATAAAACTTGGAATTTTATCAGGTTAGGAGGATATTATGTTTAACAAACAAACTTTACGAGATTTTGAATTAAAAGGGAAGAAAGTGCTTCTTCGTGTGGATTTTAATGTCCCACTCAACTCTAATTTGCAAATAACTAATGATAAGCGTATTCGCGAAACACTTCCAACACTACGCTATCTGATGGAACACGGCGCAAAAATCATTATCGTAAGCCATCTTGGGCGTCCTGATGGAAAGGTGAAGCCTGAATTTTCACTTAAACCAGTGGCGGAAAAGTTGCGCGAACTTCTCAAAATGCCAATTATTCTTACCGATGATGTTGGCGATTCGGACACATTTAAGTATGTTCGTGGAATGAAAGAGGGCGACATTGTAATGATGGAAAATGTCCGCTTTGACCCAGGTGAGGAGGCGAATGATACGGATTTTGCGAAGAAATTGGCGAGTTTGGCGGATATTTATTGTAATGATGCGTTCGGTACTATGCACCGCGCTCACGCGTCAACTACAAAGGTAGCCGAGTATCTTCCATCGTGTGCTGGGCTTTTAGTTGAAAAAGAGTTGAAGGTTCTAGGTTCTGCGCTTGAAGAGCCAAAGCGTCCTTTTGTCGTGCTTATTGGTGGGGCTAAGGTCAAGGATAAGATTGGTCTTATCAGCCGTCTTATTGAGGTCGCTGACGTAGTTATGATTGGTGGTGCAATGGCATATACTTTCTTACGTGCAGAGGGACATAATGTCGGTAAGTCAATTATTGAGAAAGATAAATTAACGCTTGCTAGATTGCTTATTGAAAAGGCTAAAAAGCAAAATGTAAAACTCGTGCTTCCTGTTGACCACGTCGTAACGGCGGAGTTTAGTTTCTCGGCAGAGTTTGTAATAACTAGTACCAAGAAATTTCCAAAAGCGGGTATGGGTATGGATATAGGCCCTAAAACGGTTAACTTGTTTAGTCACTATATCCACAAGGCAAAGACGGTATTTTGGAATGGTCCTTTGGGAGTTTCCGAATTCCAGAGATTTGCGAAGGGAACAAATGAAGTAGCAGAGGCTGTCGCTTCATCAAAAGCATTTACGATTATTGGCGGTGGTGATAGTGCAAAATCAATCGAGCAGTTGAACTTGCAAACAAAGATTAACCACGTTTCAACTGGTGGTGGCGCCGCTTTAAAACTAATTGAGGGCGTGAGCCTTCCAGGCTTACAGGCTATTAGCGAAAAACTTTAAGGAGAAAATTATGAAATACATCATTGGCAACTGGAAAATGAATATGACAGCAGGGGATATTGTAGAGTTTACCCGCGGTGTGCGCAAGTATAAGTTCCCAAAGAATAGCAATGTAACTTTTGGGCTTGGCGCACCTTATGTATATTTGCTTGGAATGGCAAAACTTCAAGGCCACGTGCTTGTGGGCGCGCAGAACGTTTCGCAATATGAAAAGGGTGCGTACACTGGCGAAATTTCTGCTGAAATGCTTGCTGATGTTGGGCTTGACTTTTGCATTGTGGGGCATAGTGAACGTCGCACGCTTTTTGGCGAAACAAACAAAATCGTGAATGCAAAAATAAAGCAACTACAAGAGTATGAAGTTATGCCTATATTGTGCATTGGCGAAACACTCGAAGAATTTGAGGCGGGCAAAACAAAAGATGTTCTTTCTGAACAGTTAAGCATAGCCCTGAAAGACGTTGATAAATCGAGCAAGATTATGATTGCTTATGAACCAGTTTGGGCTATCGGCACGGGCAAAAGCGCAAGTGTAAAAACAATCAAGGAAACTATCGCATTTATTAAACAAAAGTTAACCGAAATTTTAGGTGAGAGAGAACACATAGTTTTATATGGCGGTAGTGTAAATCCTGGAAATAGTAGCGAAATTTTACATACAGACGGCGTTGATGGCGCGCTTATCGGTGGCGCAAGTTGCAATGTTGACACATTTATGAAAATTGCATCAACTTTATTTTAGGAGGAAATAATGAAATCAGATAGAGGCGTAGTTGGGATTATCCTTGATGGTGTGGGTTTTAGAAAGGATAAAGAGGGCAACCCAATGCACACGGCAAAGATGCCTTTCTATAACAAAATGCTTGCTGAATTTCCTAACACAACAATTTATGCAAGTGAGGAGTATGTGGGACTTCCAAAAGGACAAATGGGAAATAGTGAAGTCGGACATATCAACCTTGGTGCAGGACGCGTTGTGTATCAGGATTATATGCGTATTAACAATGCAATCAAAGATGGCTCTTTTGAGCGCAATACTGTAATGGACGAGGTTTTTGAGCGCGTGATTATGGCGGGTTCAACTCTTCACCTTGCGGGACTTGTGTCTACTGGTGGTGTGCATTCAAGCATTGAACATTTAAAGGCGATTTTGCGCGTGGCTGTCAAAGTCGGCGTTAAAGATATCTGCGTGCATTGTTTTACTGATGGCAGGGACACAAAACCCGACAGCGGTCAGCACTTTGTACAAGAAGTTGAAATGGAACTCGGAAAACTCGGTGTTGGTCGTATTGCAACCATTGTTGGTAGATTTTATGCGATGGATAGGGAAGAACGTTGGAATAGGACAAAGGTCGCTTTTGACTTGATTGCTTATGGAACGGGTACGCGTGTTAGCAGTATTCACGGTGCTTTTAGCAAATCTTATGCTCGAAACGTTAGCGATGAGTTTATTCCTCCATTTGTTATAGGTAATTACGAAGGTATGAATAAGGGTGATGAAATAATTTTCTTTAACTTCCGCCCAGACCGTATGCGTCAACTCGCTTCTGCTTTTGCTACAAAAAATTTTGTATGTTTTAGTCGTGGCTCGTTGCCTAAAATTAGGGCAACCTCAATGTGCCTTTACGATGAACGCCAACAAAATTTGCCTTGTATGTTTGATTCAGTTGTGCCTCAAAATACACTTTCCGAACGTCTTGCAAAACTAGGTTGCAAGCAGTTGAAAATTGCCGAAACAACAAAGTATGCCCACGTAACTTACTATTTCAATGGTGGAGTTGAAAAGCCTTATAAGGGCGAAAAACGTATGCTAGTTGAAAGTAAGTTTGTAGATAATTTTGCTGATTTCCCTGTGATGCGTGCGCCAGAAATTGCAAATATTGCTTGTGAAGAAATAGGGAAAAAAGTGTACGATTTTGTTTTGATTAACTTCAGCAATGGCGATATGATTGGGCATACAGGTAACTTTGATGCTTGCGTTGAAGCACTTGAAGCGCTAGATAAAGCTCTTGAACAGACAGTTCTCACAGCAATGAAAGCAGGTTACACTTGTGTTGTTACTGCTGACCACGGAAATATTGAAGATATGAGAGTAGAAAACGGGTGTAGTACTACTCATACCCTTAATCCGGTGCCTTTTATTGTAACAGATAATACAATAAAATTAGCAAAAGGGAAATTTGCTCTTGACTGCTTCGCCCCAACTGTGCTACAATTATTAAAACTCTATCAGCCAGCCGAAATGACTGGGAAGAGTATAATTGCAGGAGAAAAAACTTATGATTAGTATGATGGGCGATTTTTTTAGTTCGCTGATTAATTCAATTCGTACAATGGACGACACCCTTCGCGGGGTTATTATGCTTGGGCTTGTGCTGTTTTCATTCTTTTTCCTCGCGTTGTCAATTAACAAAGGGAAAAATCACCAAGAAAAGCCAATGAAATGGGGATTTTTCATACTGGCGATTGTGTGCTTCGCTGTCGCTGTTGTATTTACGATTTTACTATAACAAAAATCACGGAATATCCGTGATTTTTTTCTATTCATTTGTTTCTGTTATTTTTTCACTTTCAGCAATTTCTTTTTCAACAGGTTTTTTCATTTCTTTTTTAATTGGTTCTTTCAGTTCAACTTGCTTTGGTTCGATTAATTCGCTTTTTGGCTCTTTTGGTTTTCTGTTTACGCATTTTGCAAAATGGATTTCTTCGCCGTTAAGGCTTTTAACGTAACATCTACGTCTGCGTACAATTTTAGGTTTGTATACATCAAACAACTTTTGAATTTTATAGTTTTCTTCAAGTTGTAAGTTGCTTTCGGCTATTTTTACGCCAAGTTTTGCCATACGCGTGATAAGATTGCTGAAAATAATGGACGTTATGCCTTTGTCCTGATATTCAGGTTTAACTCCAATCAATGCAAAGTCAACAGTTTCAAATTGGTGAAGCGAACGTAAAACAGGAATCCAACCGAATGGGAACAAGCGTCCTTTCGCTTTGTGTACTCCTTTGTTAATCGCAGGGAAGATAAGTCCAAAACCAACTACATTATCTTCCTCATCAACAAGAATACTGATTAAATCCTTGTTAAGAACAAGTTTAAACTGACCAAGTAGGCTATCACGTACGCGTTTTGTAATTGGAACAGTACCATAAAGTATGCCGTAAGTTTCGTCAATAAGGCTCATTATAGGTTCGTAATATTTTTTCAACAAGTCGTTTAAGTTTTTATATTGCGCTTCTTTTACTTTGAGGCGTTTGCTAACTGCCTCGGCAAGTCGAGCATTTCTCTCGTCAGGTTGACTTGGGATTGGCACTTGCATTTCTATCCAATCAACTTCTTTGACATATCCCAATTGCTCCAAAAGTTCTTTGTAATATGGGTAGTTGTATTGCGATTCAAACGTGCACATTTCGTCAAATCCTTCGATTAGCAAGCCTTCGCGTTCAAGGTCGTTAAATCCCAAAGGACCGTGTATTGTTTTAACTCCGTGTTTGCGCCCCCAATCTTCAACAGCACTAAGCAAAGTCTTCGCAACTTCAATATCGTTTATTAAGTCAAAACGGCTTATGCGCATACGATTGTCATTATTTTTCTTGTTGTAAAGGTGGCTGATAATTCCGCAAGCGCGTCCAACAATTTTCTCGTTCTCATCAACGCATAGAAAGCATTGAACAGTTGCATCTTCGCCTTGGTGTACACTGGTTTTTGGGTCTAGTGCGTTCATTTCGTCTGAATAAAGGGCTGGCACAAAATATGGGCAATCTTTATAAAGTTTGAGTGGATAGTTTACGAATTTTTTTAATAATTTTTTATTGTTAACTTCTATTATTTTATACATAAAATTTTCCTTCAATAATTAAACTTTTGTGTAAAATTTCTTATTATAACAAAAAAATTATATCACATTATTATTTCAAAATCAAATCCTTACATCATTTTCTTATATTTTACTGCCCTAACTTTTGCCCAAAAACCCCTTGACTTTTATATTTATATATGATATAATGCTCTTCGTATCCGCATGGAGCGGGCTTAAAGTGGAGGCAACTCCCGCCTAGGTTTTTCCAGCGAGATTGGATTGAGGAGGGTAATTTATGTACGCTATTATCAAAACAGGTGGCAAACAGTACAAAGTCCAAGAGGGCGATGTGATTACTGTTGAGCGCCTTGATGCCGAAGTAAACGCTAAGGTTACATTTGAACCTTTGATGCTTGGTGACGAGAAGGGTAGCACTTTTGGTGCTCCTATTGTTGCTGGCGCAAGCGTTTCTGCTACTGTTCTTGAACACGGTAAGGGTAAGAAAGTTCAACTTGCTATTTACAAGAAGATGAACGGACACCACCGCGCACAAGGACACCGTCAACCTTATAGCAAGATTAAAATCGACGCTATTAAGAAATAGACCTTAAAATTTGGAGGTCAATATGACAAGTATTAAAGTTTTCAAGAATGGTGAGAACTACACTCGCATAATTTGCGAAGGGCACACGGGGTATGGTGTTGAGGGCGAAGATATAGTTTGCAGTGCGATTTCAAGCATTGTCCAAACTGGTGCGCTCGGAATGCTGACAGTCGCTTGTGCGAATGTGCAAATTATTAGAGATGAGGAGAAACCATCACTTGAAATTATTGTACCCGATGGATTGAGTGCGGAGCAAGCACACGACGTGCAAGTTATTTTTGCGACAATGTTGTGTGGAATTGCCGACTTGCACAGCGAGTACAGCGATTTTATTGAATTGGAGGTTAGTGATGTTTATTAATATTCAACTATTCGCCCACAAGAAAGGACAAGGTAGCAGTAAGAACGGTCGCGACAGTGAGTCAAAGCGTCTTGGTGTTAAGCGTTCAGATGGTACTTTTGTAAAGGCTGGCGAAATTATTGTACGTCAACGTGGCACACAAGTGCACGCTGGTGTGAATGTTGGTTGCGGTAAGGACTACACTCTTTTTGCTACATCAGCAGGCGTAGTTAAATTTGGTCGTACCAAGCAAAACAAGAAAGTTGTTTCAGTTATTGCTGAATAATTATAGAGGGGGCGAAAATTCGCTCCTTTTTTATGAGAAAGGGGAGTTTATGGTAAATTATAGAAATAGAGGCAAATTTAGATATAACATTGATAATGTAAAGAAAGATATTTTGGATAAGCAACCTGTAAAAATGAAATCGACTCAATATTCATATGTTTCTTTAATTAAGGACAGATTGACTGACCGCGAAACTAAAAAATATTGGGAACGTGCTTACGATATTTCAGACCCAAGATTTAGCACTTCTTTGGATTATTCCGAGGCAAATTTGCCTTATTATAATACAGATAAAAGTTTAAAGTTTTTCTTTACGCAAGATATGTTGGACGAAATGCTCAAAACACCTAAAGTTTTGATTAAGACTCACGAGTATAGTTTTGTATCAGATTCTGGTGAAGATTTAACAGGAAATAGATTTTATCTCTTAGCACCTTGGCTTGTAGATAAAGATTTGCCAATTATATATAGACTAGATGTTGTAAGGTCAAAAAATCGTGAGTATTTTGGAATGCGTGCGAATGCTATTGTTGGTGGTTGCCAAGACGGTGCTTGTCCGTTGCTTGAAATTACTCACTATAATAAAAGGGACTATTCAACAATTTATCAGGCAAGTCCTTCAACAATTAATCCTGATTTAAAAGAATGTCCTGCAATAGATGTCGATATTAAAACACCAGAAGATGCTTGTTCTTATTTGTTTGATTTGTTTGGTGTTAAATATATTCAAACGGAAAATATGGGGACTTCAAAAATTTTTGAAAAAATTGCTTCATTCAGAAAAAACAAGGAACTTTATGGTGAAATAAGTGGTGCGGAGTTTATTGCGCGTTACGATGCAAAAGATGTGCAAAATTCAGAACATTACGAATTTGTACACGAAGATGCTTCTATTGAAAACGTAACCGACCGCATTAGATAATACCTAACTTTATGCCCATTATCAAAAAAATATTTATAAAGGGAAATCGTAAATTTTTTTACGATTTTCTTTGTTTTTTTGCTCAATTTATGATATAATGCTAATATTAATTATATTTAAGGACGAATAATGAGATACGAAATAGAAAATAATAAAATTATGCTTTACGATGCTGATACTTTTACACCAGAAGGTGCGTTGGCTAGTGGGCAGGTTTTTAGGTTTGGTCAGACAGAAAAAGGCACTTGGTGGGTTATTTCAGGGGGGAATCGCGCAGAAATTGAAGAGATAACCCCAAAAAACTATATAATTTCAACCACAAATCCAAATTTTTTCGTAAAATATTTTGATTTTGACACAAATTATGATATTATATTGTCTAGGCTAAATGAGCACGAGATATTACGCTCGGCATTAAAGTATAGTCGCGGTGTGCGCTTGCTTCGTCAGCCACTCGATGAGGTTATTATTAATTTTATCGTTTCTGCGAACAACAACATTCCGCGTATTAGAAATAGTGTAAACAAAATAGCCGAGAAGTTTGGCAAAAAAATGCCGTGGGGCTACTCGTTCCCAACACTCAAAGATTTAAGTAATGCGACGATTGAGGACTTTCAAGAATTTGGTTGTGGTTATCGTTCGGGATACTTGGTTGATACTATCAAAATTTTGAACGAAACCGATTTTTTAGAGCGCGTCCAAAAAATGGATACAAAACAAGCGCGTCGCGAATTACTTACTCTTAAAGGTGTGGGGCCAAAGGTTGCTGACTGCATTTTGCTGTTTGGAATGAATAGGTTTGATGTTTTCCCGGTTGATACGTGGATTTATAAGGTCTATCGAGAAGAGTTTAGCGGAAAGGCGACCAACCGAGAACAAATCGCTGACTTTTTTGTCAATCTATTTGGAATGGATAGCGGATATTGCCAGCAGTATCTCTTTTACTACAAACGAAAACACATCACTTTAAGATGATTTAGGAGGAATTTTTATGCAAATCGCACTTTTAATCGATGTTGACAACGCAAAGGTAAGCCTACCAGTGTTTAAGGACATTATTTCCCAAGTTAGCAGAACAGGCAAACTCGCTTATTGTAAGGTTTATGGCTTTAATGAGCGCAAACACATCAAGTTTGACGAGGTTATAGAAAAATATGGCTTCGACAGCACTCCAACTATGCGCTATAAAAAGCGTGCAAAATCGCAACTTGATACTAGAATTATTATTGATGCTGTAAATATGTTGCACACAAAGCCTTTTATTGATACCTATGCTATTGTAGCAGGGGACGGCGACCTTGTGCCATTGCTCGCATTCTTGCGTGCAAATGGTAAGGAACTTTTGACTGTTGCAACTGAAAGCACTGACGGCAATGACCATATGTATGACAGCAAAATTGCTCTTAATGTGCATTATGCTAGACCAAGCAAGTTGTCTAAAAAGGAACTTACTGACCGTTTGCGCAGTATTAGCGAACGCTCTACTGCAGTTATGATTGATGACGATGCAAACAAACAACGCGAAGAATTGATTAGCGAAATTGAGGAAATCTTGGCTTCAAAAGGCGATGATATCGACGAGGAAGAAGAAGACTTGTACAACAGCATCGAGGACTTGCTCTCAATTTTGAAATAATGTTTTAAGGAAAGAAAGTTTTAATGCTTTCTTTTTTAATAGAAAGTTGTCATTGCAAGAGAGTGAAAGGTTCTAATAAAAATTTTTTAAAAAAATAGTAAAAATCATTTGATTTTTGTTGAATTATATGTTATAATGACAACGTACGAAAGACAAAGGGCGAGAGATTTCCCTTTGTACTCTCGCTTTAAGAATTCCTTTTGTATTTTCCCACGGTTCGCCGTGGGTTTTTTATTTGCACAAAATTAACACTAATTGCCATATTATAGTATATGAGTAAATACATAATTGACGGGGGAAATAGCCTTGATGGTACAATTTGTGTCGAAAGTGCCAAAAACGCTTTTCTCCCTATTTTAGCGGCAACTATACTTTGCGAAGAACAAATAATTCTTAATAAAGCCCCGCTTTTTAGCGATGTTGTGAATATGTGCGATATTTTGGAACGTTTGGGAATGAAAGTTAAACGCCAAGATGACACTCTTGTTATTGATGGTGCGAGCGCAACTCCGCGTTTTGTACCTGTTGATGTGGCGAAATTATTACGTTCGTCAATTTTTACGCTAGGCGCATTATTGGGACGGTTTAAACGCGCTCGTGTGGCTTATCCTGGTGGGTGTGATATTGGGTTGCGCCCAATCGACCTTCACCTAAAAGGGCTTCGTGATATGGGGGTAGAGATAACAGAATGTCACGGGGTGATTAATTGCGATGCGACAAACTTGCACGGAGGCATAATTTCATTAGATTTTGCTTCGGTTGGGGCAACTGAAAACCTTATTTTAACCGCAGTTATGGGAAAAGAACGGGTTGAAATAGTTAATTGTGCGCGCGAACCCGAAATCGTGGATATGTGTAATTTTTTAAATAAAATGGGTGCTAGAATTTATGGAGCAGGTACTTCGCGCATTGAAATTGAACCTGTAAAAAAACTACACGGAACGGAATATACTCCAATCGGCGACCGTATTATTGCAGGAACTTATCTAATCGCAACTGCAATTACTGGCGGAAAAATTGAGGTTAGCGGGTGCAATACGCAATTTTTTACAAGTTTAATTGACAAATTGCGTAATTCTGGTTGCGTTTTGAGGGCAAAAGGTGATAAAATCTATTTGAAGAGTCCCAAAACTCTCAAAAGTGTTGGTTTTGTTGAAACAAATGTATATCCTGCGTTCCCAACAGACCTTCAAGCGCAAATTTTGACTATGCAAACTATAAGTCAGGGGTGCTGTGTCGTTCAAGAAAATATTTTCGAGTCCCGCTTCAAATTTGTGCCTGAACTAATAAAGATGGGCGCGCGCGTACGCGCACGCGATAATACTGCTGTTGTCGAGGGCGTTCCTAGCCTTAGCGGGGCAGAGGTTTTTGCAAAAGACTTGCGCGGTGGTGCTAGTTTGGTGCTGGCGGGTTTGTGCGCAAAAGGATATACAACAGTAAATGACATTTCGCACATCGAACGTGGATATGTCAATCTTGACAAAAAACTAAACGAGTTGGGGGCTAAAATTCGTCGCGAAGAGTAGGAGGGAATCGTGAAGAAAAATGCCAAAATTGCCGTAGCGGTTGGTGTGCTGGCGGTTATAACTCTGATAATTGTGCTTTCAAGTACTATTTTTGCAGTCGGCTCTGCTCGTATTATTTGGTATAATACACCGACAAGTTCACTTGCAAGTTTAACCAATTCCGCAGTGCTTTCGTCATCTGGTGTTGAGCGCAAAAGTGTCTTTATGCTCGACAAAGACTTCGCAAAACGCAATTTGGAAAAGAAATATCCGCGTTTAAGAGTCGTTGATTTAGAAGTGGTTTTTCCAAATAGCCTTAATATTCACGTTATTGAAAGACAAGATGTCTACGCGGTTGCTTTGCCTAATGGAACTTATGCTATCACTGACGAATATCTGCGAGTTTTGGACGTCGTTTCAACATATTCAAGCACAAATGTAAACCCTGTTGTGCTAAAAATAAAGGATTTAGAAGGCAGTTTTAAAAAGGGAGACGATATTTCAAGTGAATATCCTCATGTTTTTATTGACTTGTACAATGCTTTTGTCGCACTTGGACAAAGTGTAACCAATTTTCGCGCCTTAGCAACAAACATTGAATATACGAACGCAAAACTCACGATTTCTACTCATTTTGGTGTTACAATTATTTTGGACAACCCAACACAAAATTCCGAAAGCAAAATGCGTATGGCAATAAAAACTTTTGAACTTCTTTCAACCGAAGACTATGGAAAGGGCACAATTGAAGTGTTCGTAAATAGTCAAAATAAGATTGAAAGTAGATATTATTAAAAATTTACTTAAATTGACTTGTAAAAATCTCTTGAATATGATATAATTAATTCTACATTGAATTTCTAATTTGGAGGACATAATGAACTTTATATCTCTACTTGGTGCTGGTTTGCCAGAATGGGTGTCTGTTTCGTTCCCAATCATTAAGTACATTTTGTTGGGCTACATCGCACTCGCTGCAATAGCAATCACTATTTTAGTGCTTGTTCAGCCTAGCAATAGTCAGGGTGGCATCAACGGCATCACTGGCAGTAATACCGACACTTATTACTCGCACAATAAGGGCGAAACCCGCGAAGGTCGTATGAAAAAGGCAACAATGTGGTTGGCAATTTCTGTCGCTATCGCTACCGTATTGTATTTTGTTTTGTCGCTTATTATTGCGTAAACATTCACAAGAGAGGTAGTTCCTCTCTTTAATTTTTGTTTGTTTTACGTATAAATAACTCGAAAATCTCGTCAAAAGAATTTCTGACATGGGGTAAAGGCGAGATTGCCACGTCAACTAATAAAAAAGGAAAAATTATGCAAGAAGATTTATTCATTAACGCACTAGATTTTATTAAGGAGCATCAGCTCTATTTTCGCACGCGCACTGAACTTGCGCGCAATTTGAGCGAAGGCCTTGGACTTGAATATACCAATTCCTATGCTCTTATCGGCAAATTAATTGAAATGGGCGATTTGGTTATTGAAGGACACGACAAGTTGGCGACCCCAGAAGCGCTTGGATTGAGAAAAGGTGTGTTGATTGGAAATGCTCGTGGCTTTGCTTTTTGTAAATTTACCGATGGTGGCGAAACTCCCGATGTGTTTATCCCTCCTGTATCGCTAAAAACCGCTTTGCACAACGACGTAGTGCTTGTAAAAGTGCGCAAAAATGGCGATAGAAGCGAGGGACAAGTAGTCAAAGTTGTTGAACGTAGCGAGAAAAATATTGTCGGCACGCTTGATATTGTTAACCCTAATCTTGCCTTTGTAAAACCTGACGATACTCGTTACTTTAAAGATATTGTTATTCGCAATCATGGCAAATTTAAGGTGAAAGCGGGGGACAAGGTTGTTTGTCGTATTACAAAATATGTCGCTGGCGACAAGAACCCGCAGGGTGTGCTTACCGAAGTTCTCGGGCTTAATGGCGACCCTAAAATCGAAATGCTTGCAATTATTCGTGAAAATAATCTTTACGAAGAGTTTGAGCCTGATGTTCTGGCTGAAGCGAGAAAATTACCACAATCTGTGCCAGTTGAAGCAACTCGTGGCAGACGTGATTTCACTGGGGATAATATCGTTACAATTGACAGCGCTGACACTCGTGATATTGATGACGCAGTAGGCATTGTTGAACACCCTGATGGACACTTTACACTCTCGGTTCATATCGCTGATGTTAGCGAATATGTAAAACAAAATTCTCCGCTTGACAACGAGGCTTATAAACGTGGTACTAGTGTGTATTTCCCTGATTTGGTATACCCAATGCTTCCACGCGAACTTTCAAATGGTATTTGTTCACTTAACCCAAAAGTTACACGCTTAACTCTCTCCGTTATAATGGAAATTGACGAGCAGGGTGAGGTCTATGACTACGAAATTTGTGAAGGCTTTATCAAATCTCGTGAAAAAATGACCTATGACGATGTCTTTGCTATCTTCAATGACGACCCACAAGTATGCGCAAAATATAGCGATATGGTCAAAGATTTTAAAGCAATGCAGAAATTGCACCGCATTTTGTCCGCAAAACGCAAACGTCGTGGTGCGCTCGAATTTGATTTGCCTGAATGCAAGTTTGAAATGGATAGTGCTGGACACGTTCTTGAAGTTAAATTGTTTGAGCGCAACGAAGCGCATATGATGATTGAGTCGTTTATGCTTGAAGCAAACGAAACTGTCGCGCTTGCTTGTCATAAGGAGAAACTGCCTTTCCTTTTCCGTGTCCACGAACAGCCAGATGGGCAAAAAATGTTCGATTTCTTCCAGTTTGCCAGCCAATTTGGTTTAAAAGTCGCGAACAATCCTGATAAGGTTACCCCAAAAGACTTGCAACGCTTGCTTAAAACTGTTGAGGGTCAACCTTATGAAATGCTTATAAACTCGGTTATGCTACGTAGCCTCCAAAAGGCAAGATATGCACCAAAAAACTTGGGACACTTTGGTATTGCCGCTGTAAACTATTGTCATTTTACTTCACCAATTCGACGCTATCCTGACTTGCTTATCCATAGAATTATAAAGAAATTCTACCTCAGAAATAAGGATAAAAAAGCACTTGAATATTATCGTGAATTTGTCGAAGAAGCAAGCGATTTGACAAGTGAACGTGAGAAACTTGCCGAGTCAGCAGAACGTCAGGTTGACGACCTTAAAAAGGCAGATTATATGCAAAATCATATAGGCGAAATATACGAAGGTACTGTAACTGGTGCAACTAATTTTGGTGTGTTTGTTGCGTTGCCAAATACCGTAGAAGGTATGTGTCCTTTGGAGAATTTGCCAACAGATAATTACGTTTTTATCGAAAAATTATATAAACTCGCAGGTTCAAAACACGACTATCAATTAGGTCAAAAAGTTAGAATTCAAGTCGAAAGTGTTAATTTGCGCCGTAGACAAATTAACTTTAAAATATTAGAAGACTAATTTTTTTAGCCTTTTTTGTGTTTGTAAAAATATAAGATTTTTTTGCAAAAGGTATTGAAAAATTTTAAATTTGTGGTATAATAGGAGGGAGGAATGAAGGTAATTGCCACCAATAAGCGCGCTCACTTTGAGTATTTTGTGCTTGAAAAGTTTTCCGCTGGGCTTAGCCTTGTCGGAGCCGAAGTAAAATCCATACGGTCGGGACACGCAAGCATCAATGATACATATATTACTGTGCGCGACGGCGAAGCGTTTATCATCAATATGTATATCAAGACGTATCCATACGCCCAGAACTTTGTTCCCGATGAACGTCGTTCTCGAAAATTACTTCTTCACAAGTCCGAGATTGCACGCCTAAGCGAGGCGATAGCACAGAAAGGACTGACGGTTGTGCCTTTGAAGTTGTATTTCGAGCACTCGCTCGTCAAGGTTGAACTCGCCATTTGTAAAGGTAAGAAATTGCACGATAAGCGCGATACTATAAAGAAGCGCGATTTGCAACGCGAAGTTCAACGAGAAATTAAAATGGCTAGGTAACTTCCCTAGGTTAGGGGAGCGTACTGGTTTCGACAGGTGGATATTCTTTCTACTTTGCACGTCGCAGGCTCGCCTGCGTTAAAAACGGAAATTAAATTTAAATGCTGAATCTAAAGCAAACAACGTTAACGTAATGCCTGCTACCAACTTCGGTGCAGTTGCTTACGCTTAATCGTCCTACGATTTAGGACAGTTCGCCTAAATTCCTTTGGTATGGCGGGAATTTTGGCGGGCTTGAACCCCGACATACCTCTCCCAAGAATAGTTTGTCGGCTTGGGGTTAATTTAGACAAAATCGCCTGATTGAGATTTGTTTGTTGTTCTTAATTGGGTTAAATTCTACAATTAAACTAAACGTGTAGAGGGTGGATTTGAATACTGCTTGGACATGGGTTCGATTCCCATCGCTTCCACCAGTATGGCTTCGTGCCATTCATTCTAAATCTAGTCATAGATATTAAAATTTCAAAAACAAGGAGCAAATGAAAAATGGAACCAATAGCAGAAGCAATTTTAAATGTATTTACAATTATTGCGCTAATTGCAGCAGTTGCCTTTATCATTATTTTGTTGGTTGATTTGGTACTTTCCATTACAAACAAGAAAGGTTCAATTTTCTTCCGTGGTAAAAGTGCGGAGAAGGACGAAGTAAAAATCGTTGACAATTCACAGGATTATGACCGTCCTCAAGTTTTGGAGAACACAGAAAACGCACAACCAGTTCGCCAAACTTGGGACGAAGCAGAGGCTGAGCGTGAGCAACAAGCATTGCTTGCTGGTCAACGTGGTATGGAAGATGACCAACCAATGTTTGAGGAAAAAGGCTTTGCAACAGAGCGCAATGAAATGATTGAACGTCGCAAGCAAGAATTTGACGACTTCGACGACTTTGACTCATTATTCTCTGATGATGAGCCAGTTAAACAAGAACAAGAGAAGGACGAAGAGGACGACATCAATTTTGATGACCTCATCAACGAAATTAACTCTGAATCTGTTACAACTTACAACGCAGCCGAGCAAATTACTAACGATTTTGACGACTTCAACTTTGACGAAATCGTTGAAGAAGCAACTGGCACTCCAACAGAAGTTAAGGAAGAAGTTGCTACTCCAGAACCAGAAGTTGTTGCCCCTGTTGAGGACGATACTACAACCGATGATGAACCAGCAACTCCTGCTGAACCTGTTATTAAGAACGTTCTTCCAGTTGCAAAGGTTGAGGAAGTAGAAGAAGTTGTTGAGCAACAAAAACCAATTGCGAACGTATATGAATACTTCCCATTGGATATGTTGCAAGAACGTCTTGAAAAACTTCAAGCCCGTCTTAAAATCAACGAGCGCGACTTGCGCGGTAACCGCAAAGAGTACAACCCTCTTGCACGCGTAAAACGCAACCTCGAACGCGACCAAGAAAAACTTCGTCGTAAAGAGGCTATTATCGCTCGTAAGAAAGTTTTGCTTTACGGTGTAAACAACTATGTTGACATCGACGAGGAAAAGGCGAAGAAACTCAGCGAAGACCTTGACCTTCTTGACGGATTGAGATTGAGCGTTCAACACTGTGAAGAGGTTATGGAACAAAACAAAGACCGCTTCCCAATTCTTCAAAAGACTAACGAAATTTTGGTTGAACAAAACCGCAATCTTAAAGACGACATTGCAGAAGTTCAAGCTGCGATTGCTAAACTTAACGAAGACGAAAACAAATAGTTTTTAAAAAGACACTTTGGCAAAAACCAAGGTGTTTTTTATTGTGGAAAAATGTACTAGAAATCGAGTTTTGAATGCTCAAAAATTGACTAAAAAATTTCAAAAAAACACCCCAAATCGCTTGACATTTGGAGGGGGGGGGGGTGCTATAATTAGCATAGAGAAACTTGTTTTCTCGAGTTTAAAAAAAGGAGAAAAACAATGGAAAATACAAGACAATCAAAGAGCATTTTTACGGTTGTAGCATCAGTTTTTATGACGCTTATTGTTGCACTTTCTTTTGTTGGTTGTGGCTCTAACAAACTCACAAAAGAGGAGTATATTGAAGCACTTACAGCTGTTAAAACAACCATTGAAGCGCAATATTCAACCCCTGCGGTATCTACTCCGTTGCTTGGCGGACTTGTTGATGCAGAAGAAAGCGAACTTTTGCCTTGGGACGAAGTAGACAGTACAGGTGTTGGTATGGCGACTGGTAACACTATGATGCTTGCAACTTTGAATAGTTTAATTTCATTAAACTCTATTGAAATTTACGAGTCTGGTGAAATGATTAAAGGTAATGCTACTATTTCAAATGGAAGCTCTACAGCTGATTTTGGTATTCAAATGACATTAAAGTACGAAAATGGCGTGCTTAAAGGTGAAAGTGTTGTTATGAGTGAAGAAACTACATACAACACATATAGTGTTAACTATATTGCATTTGAAGTTGACTATGATTTCAAGAATGAAAAAATGAACTCTTATGAATATTGCGTTGCAATCTGTGCCAGCCAAACTGCTGATAGTTTGACAGACGTAAACTTTACTTCTTACTTCCTAACTTATGACGCAACAAATGGCTTGCGCGCTGTTAATGTAGAGGGCGATGAATACACCAGCGCAAGGCACGTTGCATTGAAGGCTGATTTGATTGACTTCTATGGCGACGATTTCGTTCAAGTTGAAGATGCTGCAAATAACTTTGCCGCAAGTTTCCAAGCCGCTTGGGACATTACTATGGACAGTTTTAATTAAAAAATTTTTTTAGTGTGAATTGTAAAGACACTTTGGCATAAAACCAAAGTGTTTTTTGTTGTTAATATTTTTAAAAAAATTTGCGTATAATGTTTGCGATTTTGTTTAATTTTTGCTAGAATATATAAAAGATTTTTGTGAGGTACGTTTATGAGTGTTTCTGGTTGGATGAAAAATCTTTTTAAAAAGCCCACCACTCGTAAAATCGAGCAGGATACAAATCAAGTTTTGCATCCGCTTAAACTGGGGCTTGCGTTTAGTGGTGGCGGTACTCGTGGCATTGCGTACATCGGTGTTATCAAGGCTTTTAACGAGGCAGGGTTGAAATTTGACTTCATATCGGGGACATCTGTTGGCTCGCTTATGGGCGCGGCTTATAGTGCGGGACTTCTGCCTGAGGAAATGGAAAAAATTGCGAAGTCATTGAAGGTTAAGGACATTCGCACAAGCAAGATTAACTTTGTTCCTAGCAAGACCGACAAACTTATTGCGGTTGTTCGCGAGGCTCTTGAAGGACGCAGTTTTCAAGACTTGAAAATTCCATTTACAGCGGTTGCTGTTGATATTATTACAGCAAAAGAGGTTCACGTTGACAGCGGGGATTTACCAACTGCGATTGCTGGTTCGTGTGCTGTTCCAGGAGTGTTCAATCCAGTTGAATATGGCGAATATCGCTTTTTTGACGGTGGTATTATGAACAATATCCCAGCGGACGTAGTACGCGAAATGGGGGCTGATATTGTGCTTGCTGTTGACATTAACCCAACGCGTGGTTATGGCACGGATAGCACGAAATATCTAGAAGTTATGAAGGCGGCATTGCGTATACTTATGAAAGCAAACTCGGTCAAAGGTTATGTGCATTCGGATTATGTGCTTAAAATTGACCTGTCGCAGTATGACCAGACCAAACTTGACGGCATTGACGATATGATACGCATCGGCTACGAGGTTACAAAGCAAGAAATGCCTAATATTCTCAAAGTCCTTGGAATGCGCGTTCCTGACGAGAATATTAAGGAAACTGCACGCCGTTTGAAGCAAATGCAGAGAAAGGCAAAGCAGATTGCTAAGGTCAAAAAAACAATAAAAAATGAGGAGGAGAAAAATGTCTTGGGACAAGTACAACGAGGCGAGAAGGAAAGCGAAGCAAGCGCAGAACAGCCTGAACAAAGCGGAAAAGACGATTTCGAAGGTAACTAGCGGAAACAAAGAATTAAGCAAAAGTGATGTAAATCAAATGAAAACGGCATTTAAAAATGCACGTTCGTATAAATGGCTGTTTGCAATTTTTGCGTTAATAACAATTGTTGCGCTTTGCACTCTTCCATTCGCAGATTACTTTGAAAGTAAAATCAACGTTTCAATCGAGCGTGATGGCATAATTGTTGGTGCGCCTGATGCATTTAATGATAGCGAACTATCTATTACGTATATGGATGTAGCGCAGGGTGATTGTATTTTAATTAATTTGCCAGACGGCAAAAATATGCTCATTGACGCTGGTAGTTCAATGAAAACAAAATCTGATGAAATTGAAAATAACATTTTATCTTATATCAAAACAAAATTAATAAGCGGTAATGGGGATAGTGGTAAGTTGGATTATCTTGTTCTAACTCACCCAGACTATGACCACTTGGCTTATATGGATGCTATAATTAGTGACAACGACATTGACGTTATGACAATGTTCCGCCCTTACACTTTCTATGCTTTTGACGAAAGTGAATTGGAAGACGGCGCAACTTTGACAGCAAAGCAACAAGCTCAACAAGCATTTGAACAAGATGAAATTAAGCTCGCTAGTAATGTGGGTGCTTTGTACGTAACAGAAGATGACTACAAAGACAAGTCAAAAGGACATGATGGTTTCAATGTAAAGAGCACAAGTTCAATGTATAATGCGTTATCAGCAATGTATGAAGAGGCTGAAGCTTTGGGCGGGGAAGTAAGATTTTCTGAGCCAAACACCACAATTCAAGGCGGTTCAGGCGACACCGCTTACAAATTTACTTGGTATGCTCCTGTAAGTAAAACAGCTTTGTACAAAGACTGGAATGACTATTCTTGTTTAATTGTGTTGGAATATAAGAACACAAAAATTTGCTTTACTGGTGACACAGAGGAAAAACTTGAAGAAGATATTTTGGCAACTTACGGTTCAAGTCTTCCAAATGTAGATATTATGGATGCAGGACACCACGGAAGTGGTACAAGTAGTAGTGCTGAGTTCCTTGCTGCACTTGACCCAGAAGTAGTGATTTGTTCTTGTGGTCTTAACAATGAATATGGACACCCACACCCAAATGCTGTACAACGCTTTTTAGATTCAGGTGTTCCTAGAAATTGTATTTTTGGAACATATATGAACGGAAATATCGTAATCGGCTTTAATTATGAAGGCGAAATCTCTATTGAAGGAGATACAGCAAGTGCTAACACTGGCACAAGCATAACTCCTTATGTTGTAGGCATCTCAAAGGACGGGGAAGTCGAGATAAGCGAAACAAAATGGTGGCACATTGTTGTTGGCATAATTATAATGGCGGGGGTAGTTCTGCTTATAATCGTTCCAAGTGTCATCAAATCTATCAAAAAATCCAAAAAATGATAAAATTTATTTTTAAATCCACCTAAAAATAAAAAATGTGGAAAACTGCAACGAGTTATTTCGATACAGTTTTTCTTTATATTTATACTTTTTAAAATGCATTTTTACATTGAAACTATGCGCAAAATGTAGAATTTTATTAAAAAAAGTAATTTTTATTCCATCGCAAAAAAATCATCAATTTGTGCAAAAAGTACAAAAATAACACAATATATAGTATGCTTAATAAATCAGTTGACACAATATATAGTGTTTGGGTATAATGGGAGTATATCAAAAATAAGGAGCAGGTACATATGATAGACAAAGTTTTGAAAAGAGATGGAACATATCAAGAGTTTAATATAGATAAGATTGCAGATGCAATATATAAAGCTGCCGTTGCTTGTAATGGAAGCAACTACGAAACAGCAAAATCATTGGCGCAAAAGGTTGTGGAGTTGCTCAAAGTGCGCGTGGGCGACCGCGTGCCAACGGTTGAACAAATTCAAGATGCAGTTGAATATGTATTAATCGACAATCGCCACAGCCAGACCGCAAAGGCATATATTTTATATAGAGAGAAGCGCAAGACTGCGAGGGAGAAGAATGCACTTGTTGGCGCTACTATTGACCTTTTTGACAAGTATATTGATGATACAGACTGGTCAACAAAGGAAAACGCAAATATGCAACGTTCGGTTGCAGGGCTTAACAACTTTGTTCGCGAGGAGTTTACAAAAAATTACTGGTTAAATGAAGTATATCCAGTTGATGTGCGCGAAGCGCATTTAAGCGGAGATATTCACTTGCACGACTTGGGCTTCTTTGGAAGTTATTGTGTTGGTTGGGATTTGGCGCAGATTTTAACACTTGGTTTTACGGGTGTGCCGGGGAAAATTTCTTCAACTCCACCAAAGCACTTGCGTAGTTTCTTGGGGCAAATTACAAATGCAACTTTTACTCTTCAAGGCGAGAGTGCTGGCGCACAGGCTTGGAGTAGTTTCGATACATATTGCGCACCTTTTATTGCTTATGACAACCTTAGTTATGAGGAAGTTAAGCAAATTTTGCAAGGTTGGGTATTTAATATGAACGTTGCGACTCGCGTTGGTTTCCAATGTCCGTTTAGTAATATCACACTTGATATTAAGGTTCACTCTTTGTTAAAGGATAGACCTGTTATCATCGGTGGTGTCCCACAAGACCGCACTTATGGCGAGTTTCAAAAAGAGATGGATATGTTCAACCTTGCACTTTGCGAAGTTATGATGCAAGGTGATGCGAATGGAAGAATTTTTACTTTCCCAATTCCAACAATTAACATAACAAAAGAACTTGATTGGGATAGTCCTGTTGTAAATGCTATTATGGATATGACCTGTAAATATGGTATTCCTTATTTTGCCAACTACATTAATTCTACATTAAGTCCAGAAGATGCGCTTTCAATGTGCTGTCGTCTACGCCTTGATTTGAGTGAGTTGCGTAAGCGCGGTGGAGGATTGTTCGGGTCTAATCCATTGACTGGTTCGATAGGTGTGGTTACCATCAATTTGCCACGAATTGGTTATCTTTCAAAGACAAAAGAGGAATTCTTGGAACGTGTAGAGAAATTGGCTGAAATCGCAAAAACTAGCCTTGAAATCAAGAGAAAGATGATTGAAAAACAAACTGATAATGGACTTTATCCATATTCAGCTTTCTACTTGCGTCCAGTCAAGGAGCGCAGTGGGCAATATTGGGCAAACCACTTTGCAACAATTGGTGTAAATGGTATGAATGAAGCGCTCTTGAACCTTTTTGGTAAAGATATTACTACTGACGAAGGACAGGCTTTTGCAATCGAAGTTATGACAATGTTGCGCGAAAAAATGGTAAAATTCCAAGAGGAAACTGGAAACCAATATAACCTCGAAGCAACCCCAGCAGAAGGTGTTTCTGCTCGTCTTGCTCGTCTTGACAAGGCTCGTTATCCGGATATAATTACTGCAGGTGGAGACGAACCATACTACACAAACTCTACCCAAATCCCAGTTGGTTATACTGACGATATTTTTGAGGTTGTTCGTTTGCAAGATAAACTTCAATCAATGTATACGGGCGGAACAGTTTTGCACCTTTACCTAGGCGAGAGAATTACAGACCGCGAAACTTGTAAGAGTCTAATTCGCAAAGTGTTTGAAAATAATGAAATGCCTTATATCAGCATCACTCCAACATTTAGTGTATGTCCAGAACACGGCTATCTTGCTGGCGAGCACTTTACTTGTCCTCATTGCGGTAAGGAGGCAGAAGTTTGGTCGCGTGTTGTGGGGTACTTCCGTTGCGTCAAAGATTTCAATAAGTCTAAACAACGTGAGTATATGGAACGTAAAAAATTCGAAATTAAGCCAGAACAACTTTTATCACAAGATGAGTTGGAGCAACTTCAACGCGAAAAAAATGGTTTAAGTGGCGCTGCCGCATAAAATAAAGAGAGTAAAAGAATGAAAATCGTAAAATATATTAAAAATTCACTTATAGATTTTCCACGACACATTGCTTGTGTCGCTTTTACTTTTGGTTGTAATTGGCGTTGTTGGTATTGCCAAAATGCGCAGTTGCTTGAAAATTCAACTGACCTAAGCCTCGAATTTTTCTCCTTTTTAGAGGCTAGGAAAGGTTGGATTGATGGAGTTGTTGTATGTGGCGGTGAACCAACAATTCACGAAGATTTGCCCCAATTTATTCGCAAAATTAAAGAAATGGGCTTCGATGTGAAGTTAGACACAAATGGCACAAATCCTAAAATGCTGGAATATCTTATTACTAACAATTTGGTCGATTATGTTGCAATGGACGTCAAAACTTCGATTGAAAAATTAGATGATATGGCAGGTGTTAGTGTCGCAAGGGAGAAAGTTGAGGAAAGTAAACGAATTTTATTGGATAGCAAAATTGAATATGAATTTCGCACTACAGTTACGCCAGACTTAACTGAATTCGATATTGAAGAAATGGCAAAGGGAATTGCGGGAGCAAAAAGGTATATTCTTCAACCTTATTTAAAGCCTCATTTTTTGCCTGATGCGCCTGAACCATTAAGTATTGAAATACTCCAAAAATATGTAGAAATAGCGAAAAAATATATAAATAATGCAAATTTGCGTTAAAATTTTATGTAAAGTACACAATTTATTTGCAAAAAAATTTATTTTTTGGTATAGTAAGGTACAATGATTTGGAGATGTCCTTATGAAAACAAATATTGCCTTTATATGTCTTTTAGAAAATTACGCTAAAAATGTTTCTAAAATTATGGCTGAAAAACTTGAAATGTTCTACGTAAATGTTGATGATATGGTGCAGTTTGAATTGGGGGACGCGGAGCACGTTGTTGATACCTTGGGCAAGTCTGACGGCGAAAAGTATATAAATAAATGCGAGAATAAAGTTGTAGGGAACGTTACGTCGTTTGAAAATACAATTATTTGTATGAATCCAACGACTATGTTTTCTAATGATAATTTTGAAAAAATTGTAAATACTAGTTACGTAGTCTATTTGCAGATTTCGCCAAAGTTTTTTGAACAACGTTGTAAATATTCGGGCGATTATGTTGACCAAGAATTGAACAATATTGCTTTTACCGAGCGCGACAAATTTTACGTTGAAAAAAGTGATATTGTCCTTAATTGCAGTGCTTTTAAGGAGCAAAAAGCAGTAAAAAAACTTATGAAAGCGATTAATAAATTTTTCAAAAAAATGGCGCGAGAGCATAAACGCAAGCAAGTTGCTTGAGTAAGCCTGAGCGCTTTTTTTATTAAAATTGGGGGTATTTTATGGAAATTAAGCAAAAAGTAATCAACACTATGCGCGCATTGGGGTTAAATCAAGTGGTTACGGCAAATTCTGGGCATACAGGAATTGTTTTAGGCGGTGCGCCTTTGATGTATGCTGTTTTTGCAAGCGCAAATTTTGTTGCAAGCGACACTCAATGGGCAAATCGTGATAGGATAGTTCTTTCTGCTGGGCACGGAAGTGCTTTGTTATATTCGGCAATGCATTTATTCGGCTTTTTGAGTATGGAAGATTTGCAAAATTTCCGTTGTTTTGGTAGCAAAACTCCGGGACACCCTGAAATCTCAACAGCAGGTGTAGACGTTTCAACCGGTGCACTTGGACAGGGACTTGCCAATGCCGTTGGGTTGGCGATGGCTGAAAAAATGCTTCAAAAATATAATAAACCTAAATATAAAATTTACGACCATTATACCTACGCAATAGTTGGTGATGGCGATTTGATGGAAGGCATTTCTTACGAAAGTGCTTCTTTTGCGTCAAAAAATAGGCTTAATAAGTTGATTGTGCTTTATGATAGTAATAGAATTTCACTTGATGGCGAGATAAATATTACTTCAGTTGAAAATGCCCGGGAGCGTTTTGAGGCTTGTGGATGGAATGTTTTGGAAGTGAAAGATGGTAATAATGTTGACGAAATCTTGAATTGTATCAACGATGCAAAAAACTCGGATAAGCCTAATATCATAATTTGTCATACTATTTTAGGTTTTTCAAGTCCTTTTGCCAACACTAACAAATGTCACGGCAACCCATTTGATATAGTTTCAATGAATGAAACAATAAAAAATTTGGGTCTAAAATCTGAACCATTTAATGTGGATAAAGAGGTTTATGAGTATTGCGCTGAACTTTGTGCTAGTAAATTAGTAAAATATAATGAGTGGAAAAAATTACGTTCGCGTTATGCTGTAAAATATCCAAGTTTGTCTCGCGCGCTCAATCCCGACACTAAAAAAACAGTTTCAAAGCTTGATGGACTTAAATTTAAAGAGGCTGTTTCAACCCGAGAAGCAAGTCATTATGCTTTACAAACTGTTGCGGGAAACCTGCCTGCGCTGGTAGGTGGTAGTGCAGATTTATCAAAAAGTACGCTGGCATTTATTAAAAATAGCGATTATTTTACTGAAAACACCCCAAATGGTCGAAATATTGCCTATGGTGTCCGAGAGCACGCAATGGGTGCTATTTCAAATGGAATAGCCCTGCATGGTGAATTTTTACCATTCGCTTCTACGTTTTTAGTGTTTTCGGATTATATGAAATATTCAATTCGTATGGCTTCTTTAATGTCTTTGCGCGAACTTTTTATATTTACTCACGACAGCATTGCAGTTGGTGAGGACGGTGCTACGCATCAACCTGTCGAACAAATTGAGGCATTAAGGCTTATTCCAAACTTGAATGTTTTTCGTCCTTGTGATGCAACCGAAACTATCGCAGGCTATAAATTAGCACTTGAAAGTAATAAGCCAACAGCTCTTGTTCTTTCTCGTCAAAAACTCCCTTTGATTAAGGGTAGTGATAAAAATTTGGCTCTATTGGGCGGTTATGTGATAAGCCAAGAGAGTAATAAAAAGGAATTGCACGGCATCATTATTGCAAGCGGTAGTGAGGTCGAACTTGCTATAAAAGCAAAGGAAATTATGGAAAATGACGGACTTTCAATTCGAGTTGTAAGTATGCCAGAGCGTGAACTTTTTTTCAAGCAAGATAAGAAATATATTGAAAAAGTGCTTCCAAGTAAAATGAAATGTCGCCTAGTTATTGAGGCTGGCGCAACCGCTGGATGGTATCGAGTGGCAGGCGATGACGGCGTTGTGTTGGGAGTAGATGGCTTTGGAGCGAGCGGAAAACCAACTGATATTTTCAATAAATTTGGGCTAACTTTGCCTAATATTGTGCGCACAATGGATGCACTTATCAAGAAAACAAAAACAATAATTGACTCAATTATCTAATTTATAATTTTTCAAAAAAAATATATATATGAATCAGAAAAATCCAGTAAAAACTGGTTTTTTCTTTAATTTTACGCAAAAAAACGCGAAAAATAGCATAATTTAGCGTTTTTGACTAAAAATTATGCAATTTGCACAACCTTATCGTGAGAGGTAGTTATGCGTAAACCAATAATGGATTTGAACAAAGTTAAGGATGAGATTTTAAAACTTAAAGGCAAGTATGTTGAAATGGAAGTAAATAAGGGGAGAAAAAAGATAACTCATTATGAAGGTGTTCTTGAAGATATTTATGCCAGTGTATTTGTTGTACGATTAAAAGATGCAACAAAGAATGATAAAATCAGTTATAGTTATAGTGATGTGTTGTGTGGTGATGTAAAAATCGAAGTTAAAGAATGATTTTGGTTATATTTTTGCTTTTCCTAAAATAAATTAGTATTAATAAATTTTAGGGAGGGCAAAATGGCTTTTGAACCAAAAAATGCCGAATTGGAAATTAAATACACAAAGGCATTGGCAGAAGATTCAATTCCTGTTGTTATGACTTTGCAAAGCGGGGAAGGTGCAATTTCTCGTGTTGTTTCTGTATCGGCAACTCCAAGTGTTGAGCAGATTATTCCTAGTACGGGAAGTGTACAAATAGATGGAAAATTGGGCGTGAAAATTATTGTTGAAAATGTAGACGGCGGATATTCTTGCTTGGAGGGGGCTAATAATTTTACAATTCACAATATGAATGCGGAGATTTTACCTGAAAGCGAAGTTTTTGCTACTGCGCATAGTTTAGGTGTAAATAGTGTGCAAGCTTCAGAGCACGCTGTTACTTTTACTACTAATATTTTAGTAAAACCAATATTTTTAGCTTGTGAAAAAGTGAAATATGTATCCGAATTATCCGTTGCGCAACAAAAAAGGGATAGTATATTTTATACGGATATAGTGGCGGGAACGGCTCAGGAATTTGATTTAGATATTGAGTTGGATATGCCTCAATCTGTAAGCAAAGTGCTATGTGTTGAAAGTGTTGCAGTGCTTTCTAAAATAGAATCAGGCAATGATGTGGTGTCTTTGTATGGAGAAATGTATACAAATTTAGTTTACTTAACTAGTGATGAACAGCCAAAACTAAAAAATCAACGTTATAATCAATCATTTACGCACGAATTGCTAGCAAATAATATAACATCAAGCGATGTTGTAACGGCTACAATGCAAACGAGCGCGACCACATATGAGCTACAAGGAGAATTAAATAGTGCAAAAGGCACAATTTTGCTTAAAAATTTAGTCAAAACTAATATATTTGTGCGTCAAAATAAAAGTATTGAAGCTGTTGTAGATGCTTTTTGTCCTAAATATTTATTAAATAATGAATATTCTTCTTTTACATCACAGAATATGAGAAAAACAGAATTAAATTTTGAAAAAATAGATGGAAGTATTGTTTTAGGTGAAGACTCGCCTCGAATTGATAGGATTTTGGCTGTATGTTCTGGTAATGTAATTACAAAGTCGGTTGATGTAGGAGATAAAGTAATAAATGCTACGGGTGTGCTAGGTTGTTATGTTTTTTATACTTTAGATGATGAGGAGGCAACTACTCAATCTATTTTAGCGGAAGTGCCTTTTAGTCTATCGCTTAAAAAAGATGAATTAGTACCTGAAAATTTTGTAAAGATTAATATAGTTCCAAAGGATATTGAAGCGCGCAATAAGAAATCAAAAGAAATTGATATTTTAGCAGAATTGGCGATAGAAAGTATTGTTTTGCAAAATGATAATGATGCGATATTGCAAAACGTACATTTAGGTGAAAAGCGACCAGTTAATAATAGTGCGATGGGGTTATATATAATCCCTGAGGCTAAAGATTTATGGGATGTTTCAAAGTCGCTTGCAATACCCGGAGAATTGATTATTCAGCAAAATCCAGATTTGTCTTTCCCGATTACAACCCCGCAAAGATTGATAGTTTATAGAGAAAAAAGCGTATAAAAACGACAAAAATCGACATTTTTAAGTACTATGCAATAGGTATTATGCAATGCATAGTACTTATTTTTTATTATAAAATATAAAAATATGTTTAATATAGATGTCTTTGGTCAATAGTTACAAGCGAGGTGATATTATGATTAAAAAATTAGGAATTATAGTGGCTTTTGCTTTGGTATTGTTAGGCGGTATAGTTGGATTGAATAGTGCTCAAAGTAGTGAGTTGAGTGCGGAAAGTTTTTTAAGAATACATATTAGAGCTAATAGTAATTCGATTGATGACCAAAATGTGAAATATCAAGTAAAAGATGCTATTGTGTCATATTTGACACCAATTTTAGCAAATGCAAACACAAAAGAAAACGCAATGCTATTAATTAATGAAAATTTACAAAAAATTAGCGATGTAGCAGGTTTAATATTGGAGCGTGCTGGATATAATTATGGCGCAAATGCAGTTTTACGTAGTGAACTATTTCCTACACGGGCATATGATGATATTGTTCTTGAAAGCGGGGAATACGATAGTTTAATTGTTGAATTGGGAAGTGCGGAAGGTGATAATTGGTGGTGTGTTGTTTATCCGCCATTATGTTTTGTAAATACCGCTGATGATGGTTCAAGTTCTGTTACGTATCGCTCTAAATTGTTAGAAATTATAAAATCATTCTTTGGAGGATAAGATGAAAAAGAAGAAATTGTTTAAAGCATTGGGGTTAGGTTTGTGTTTAATGGCGATTGTGGGTGTGGGGGTTGTTGGTATTTTTAATCCGTTTACTTACTCGGTTGAGCAGGTTGTAGAAACGGGGCTTACAACAAATCAGATTAAAACAGTACAAACTAAACTTAAAAATTGGGGATATTATAAAGGTTCGGTTGATGGAATTTATGGCGCAAAAACTCGAAGTGCGGTAGTATGGTTCCAAAAAAATAATGGACTTGTTGCTGATGGTATTGTTGGTAGCAAAACCGCCGCAGCATTGGGAATGAGTTTGAGTAGTCAAAGTAATAACGATTTGTATTTGCTTGCAAAATGTATTCACGCAGAAGCACGTGGTGAACCTTATACAGGGCAGGTTGCTATTGGTGCTGTAATTTTAAATAGGGTTGAAAGCAGTAAATTTCCTAATACAATTTATGGTGTAATTTATCAGCCGTGGGCTTTTACCTGCGTTAATGATGGTCAAATAAATCTTGAGCCTAATCAATCGGCATATAATGCTGCGCGCGATGCGTTGAATGGTTGGGACCCGACTTATGGGGCGATTTACTATTACAATCCAAATACAGCAACAAGCAGTTGGATATGGTCTAGAAAAATTGTAACAACAATAGGAAAGCATAATTTTGCAGTTTAGGAGGTGGGAAAATGAAAAAAGTTACTATTGTAGCGATTGTTTTGGGGACTGTGCTTGCTGTTGGCGCAATTACGTTTACAGGTATTAATTGGGGAATGACTTCTAATGCGATGGGGCAATATAAAAATCAATTGGAATATGTCTATCAACGAAATTTATATGAATTAACTGATAATATCAATAATATCGAGTCTAATTTGAGTAAATTAAAAGTATCAACTGTCCCAAAAGTTCAAGAAAAATATTTGTCAAATGTTGTTGCGCAGGCGAATGCAGCGCAGGATAACATCGCGACTTTGCCGATTGAGCATAATGCGGTGAATGATACGATAACTTTTATAAATCAATTAAGCGGTTTTTGCTTAATTTTGCAACAAAATTTGGCTGCTGGTGAGAAAATTTCGCTCGATGATATGGACCAAATAGCATCACTGCATACTTCAAGCCAAAATGTTAAATATGAGTTAAATAGATTGACAATTCTGGCTTCAACAGATTATTCTATTGTGGATAATGTTAAAAATCCTAATATGGATACAAGTGATTTCAACAATCAATTTAGTGGATTGAATAACGAAATTAATGAGTATCCGACCTTGATTTATGACGGTCCATTTAGTGATTCGTTAAATGATAAGGAGATTAAAGGGCTTTCTGAAAATGAAATTAATGCAGAGGAAGCACTTAATAGAGTGCGTGAATGGTTTGCGGACTTTTCGGTTAAAGCCAATGGAGAAACTGATGGAGAATTTGCCACTTTTAACTTTGAGTTAGAAAAGGGGGAGCAGACTGCTTATGCTCAAGTAACTAAACGTGATGGAATTTTGTTACAGTTTAATGGGGGATATGAGGTAGGAGATGCGCAGAAAACAGAAGATGAATGTCGAACAATTGCTGAAACATTCGCAAAAAACCTTGGTTTTGAGGATATGAAGGCTGTTTGGAGTACTGCAAGTAATGGTTTTGTTTATATTAATTTAACTTTTGTACAGAATGATGTGATAGTTTATCCCGATATGATAAAGGTGAAAGTGTCGCAAGATAGCGGTGAGGTTGTTGGATGGGAGGCTCGCAGTTGGGCATATAACCACGTAGAACGTAATAATTTAAGCCCTACAATTAATGAAGTGGAAGCGAGAAAATCTTTAACCACTGATATGGATGTTCGTACGTGTAAAATGGCAATTGTTCCTAATGACTATGTAGGCGAAACTTTGACCTATGAATTTATGTGTGTTAGTGAAGGTTCAACTTATTATATTTATATTGACGCAAAAACTGGTTTGCAGTTTAATATTTTGAAAGTAATTGAAACAGATGATGGAAATTTATTAATGTAGAAAAAGAGCTTTAAATGCTCTTTTTATCTTTTTAATTGATGTTAAATGCTTGCCAAATTTGCAATATGTGTTATAATAATAACATAGTTTAAAGAGGTGAACCTTATGAATAAAGACAATATTTTTTGTATAATTAAAAACACGATTGAGCAAGAAAAAAAGAATAAATATAATAGAGAACAAGCGGGAAAATGGTATGTTTTAAAGATGTATCATAATAAAGATTTTTACGTTTGTTCTGCGCGTGCATATTACTTAATGCACTTAAATTCAGCATATACCACTGCGTTGCTGACTCGAAGACAGATATTAAGTTGTGATTTGTGTGAGTGTGATAAGCAAGTTTTTATAGTGTTAGATGTCGGAAAAGTATCAAAGGGTTTCGCTTTTGATTATGATAAATTCAATAAATTGAAAGTTGATGAATGTTTGATGCGCCAAAAAGTGATGGACTTGGCGTTTGATAAAAAGTTGCTAGCAGAAGTTGGAGAGGATTATAGACTGGTTGATGTGTGCGATGATTTTGACAGCGCTAGCAAGCGCGTTGCGGAGATTAAAGCAAAGCAAAAAGAAATCGCATATACTTTTGAAAGTGAAAATGATAACGTTCAAAAAAGTGCATAAATATACAAAAAGACAGCGATTTGCTGTCCTTTTATTTTTTTAAAATTTCATTAATTTCGCCACCACCTAAACAGTTGCCATTTTTGTCATATAGCACTGCAAACTGACCTTGCGTAATCGCGCGTTGTGGGTCGGCAAAGTCGATTCGTACATTTTTGCCCTCAACAGTACAAGTAACTTTTTGGTCGGCTTGGCGATAGCGGAATTTTGCAAAACAGTCAAAAGTATGTTCTTTTGGAAGGGTGGGTATCCAGTTAAAGCCAGCCGTAATTAGTCCGTTAGAATATAAATCTTCCTTTGAGCCTTGCGCAACATAAAGTGTGTTTGTGGTCAAGTCTTTTTTTGTAACGAACCACGCGCCTTGCTCTTCATTTTTTTGTCCGCCAATCCCTAGTCCTTTGTGTTGACCAATTGTGTAGTACATAAGCCCATTGTGATATCCGATAGTTTTGCCGTTTGTTGTCTTGATTTCACCTTTTTGAGCGGGGAGATATTTCGATAAAAACTCGCGGAAATTGCGTTCACCAATAAAGCAAATGCCTGTACTATCCTTTTTGTCAGCGGTTATAAGTCCGTTTTCGCTCGCAATTTTGCGTACTTCTGTTTTTTGCAGGTCGGCAAGTGGGAAGAGAACAAATCCAAGTTGCTCTTGATTAAGTTGATTTAAAAAATATGTTTGGTCTTTGCTAGTGTCTGCGCATTTTTGAAGATAAAATAAGCCGTCTTTTTCGCTAACTTTTGCATAATGCCCAGTCGCAATTTTGTCCGCACCTAACATTTTGGCCTTTTGTATAAAAGGTCCAAATTTAATTTCACGGTTGCACAAAACATCGGGGTTAGGAGTGCGCCCGGCTTTGTAACTTTCCAAAAAGTATTCAAAAACACGCTCATAATATTCTTTCGTAAAGTTTACAGAATAGTAGGGGATTCCGATTTTGTCGCAAACACGACAAACATCTTGATAGTCTTGCGTACTTGTACATCGTCCAAGCGCGTCCTTTTCCTCCCAATTTTTCATAAATAAGCCAATCACATTGTAGCCTTGATTTTTGAGTAATAGAGCCGTAACGCTTGAATCAACGCCTCCGCTCATTCCGACAACTATGGTTTTCATAACTTCCTCTTCTATATATAATATAATAGTATAGATAAATTATTGCAAAAAGTCAATAAATTAAAGAAAAAAGAAAGCAAATAGCCTTCTTTAATCATTTATAACTACGGGAACTTTAAAACGCTTTGTAGCAATTCGTATTATGTCCACAATCCAATAAAGGAACACTAGCGCGCCAATAATTGATACGAAAAATTGAATTACTTGTAAATTGTATGAACTAAATGTAAAAGTTTCACTTGGTCCAAAAATAAACGAACATATTATATAAAATAGGAGGAAAATGGACCAGCCAACGGCGCATATTATACCGGGGATAGGGCGTTTGACATAAAAATAGTGTGCCCCAAATGTACCTAGAAAAATGCAAAGTAGAAGTGTCTTGACATAGTTTAGGTCGGAAGGGAAATAGGACGACAAAACAACTTTTTCTGGCTCGAATTCAGCGCGCGCTTTGCTAACCGCTTGGTGGCTGGCTTTCTTTATGTCTTCCAATTTTGTGCCACATTTAACACACAAATTGACATCTTTTTTCATTCGAGCGCCACATACTGGACAGCGCATTTTTTCTCCTTATTTAAGTGAATTCATAAGACGGGCAAGGTCGATAACACGGTTTGAATATCCCCATTCATTATCGTACCACGCAACAACCTTGACGAAGTTTTCGTTAAGCATAATGCCTGCGCCTTCGTCAAAAATTGAACTGCGATAGTCGCCATTAAAGTCGCTTGAAACGACTGCGCGGTCCTCGTATCCAAGGATTCCGTCAAGTTCGTTTTTACTGGCTTTCTTCATAGCGGCACAAATTTTTTCATAAGTGGTTGATTTTTTCAATCGTACAGTCAAGTCAACACAAGAAACATTGATTGTTGGTACACGGAAAGACATTCCAGTAAGTTTTCCTTTGAGTTCAGGTATTACAACCCCAATAAGTTTTGCTGCCCCCGTACTGCTTGGAATTATGTTAAATCCAGCCGCGCGTCCACCGCGCCAATCTTTCTTTGTTGTTCCATCAACCGTAAGTTGTGTTGCGGTCATTGCGTGAATTGTGCTCATCAAGCCTTCCTCAATGCCAAAATTTTCGTGCAAAACTTTTACAATCGGCGCAAGGCAGTTTGTTGTGCAACTTGCATTTGATACGATTGTCATATCAGGTGTTAAGGTTTCGTCATTTACACCCATAACAATAGTTGGCACACCTTCACCTTTGGCTGGGGAAGTGATAATCACGCGTTTTGCTCCGCCTTGAATGTGGGCTGATGCAAGTTCTTTTGTTGTGAATTTTCCGCTTGCTTCAATTACAATATCAGCCCCAAGTTCGCCCCAAGGAATGTTTGCTGGCTCTTTTTCCGAGTAGAATGGAATTTTCTTTCGATTAATGATTAGATTGTTGTCCTTGAATGTTACGTTACCATCAAATTCTCCGTGCGTTGAGTCAAGACTGAATAGGTAGTGCCCGTACTCCGCATCCATAAATGGGTCATTTATTCCAACAATCGTAAAATCATTTGTCATTGATGCAACACGCGCAACAAGTCTGCCGATGCGCCCAAATCCATTGATTCCAACTTTAATTGTAGCCATTTGGTTCTCCTAGTTAATCTTTTTTAGTTTTTGCACCTTTAGTGCTTTTGATTTTTGAGATTTCTGGCTTTTTCGCGCCAGTTTTGCTTGTTGTACTTGTCTTTTTTGTAGCGGTTGATTTGCTGGTAGTTTTCTTTGCTGTTGAAGTAGTTGCTTTTTTTGTAGTCGTCGCTTTTTTGGTTGTTGTAGATTTTTTTGCTGTTGTTTTCTTTGTTGCAGTTTTCTTTGCTGGTTCTTTTTCTTCTGTTTTTGGTTGTTCTGATTTTGTTTTGTCTTGTTCAATATTTTCAGCAGGTTCTAGTTCTGTTTTTTCTTCGATATTTTCTTCTTTTGTTTCTTCTTCAACTTGTTCTGCTGGTTGTTCGATTGATTTTTCTTCTTTGTTTGCTTTTTTCTTTGATTTCTTTTCTGATTTTACTTCCTCTTTGTTTTCCTCGCCAACTTTTTCGTCGATTTGGTCAACAACTGTTTCAACAATGTTGATTATTGGTTCGCCCGCCAGATTTATGGCAACAGGCAATCCAAGTCGTGAGTTGTATATGAATTTTGCTGCAATAACAGCACCGATGACACCCAAGATAATCCAAGCTACGAGTGAGATGAGTATCCAAGTAGTATATACACCAGAGTTACAAATTGGGAACACAACTGCCATAACAAGTAGGGCGATTATATAGAAAATTGAAACCAAGCCAAGGGCAAAGAAGGAGTTGTTACAACTTTTTTGTGCTTCGGTTGGATTGTCATAAATCTTTTTAGTCGTAACTACACGAGCAGTACGCTCCGTGTCTGGATTAACAAGACGAAGTGCTTTGCTTAAAGCAGGATTTAAAATTATTGTGTTAACAGAACGATTGTTAAGGAATACAACGCGAGGCTCACAGCACATATCGCGTCCACGTCCCAAAAGTTTTAACCCCATTTGGTAGGTTCCGTGTCCAAGAGCAACAAACATTGATTTAAACCAGTTTTCTTGACGCTTTACAAATACAAGGTCAGCCCCATCAAGATGTTTCTTGATAACAGATTGAATAAGTTCAAGATTCGTGTCCATTGTCGCAAGAAGCACATCACCGCTGTTCGTGTGGTCAAGGGCAGTGTAGATTTGCGTGTTGATGTTGGTCGATGGTGTAGTTACAATCAATCGACGATTATCAGAAGACTTGGCAATTTCGCGAAGAGTGTCAAGATAACCATAATCTGAATTTGCTACATATACAATCTCGAATGGCTGTTTAAATTGCGCGAGCAATTCGCTAAATGCGATGTCGCGTTCTGCGGGGTCGTAATTAGGCGTGTCCGCAGTTACCACGAGTGATATCATTCTTTTACCTCTCTAATTTTTTAAACTAATGCATAGATAGTTTATACATATTATAATATTTTATTTAAAAATTTCCAAATGAATTTGAGCAATATTTGCATTTTATTTGCTATTTTTACAAATATTTACTAAAATATAACTAACAAAACAAACAAGGAGCATAAAATGAAAAGACTTTATAATGAATATGAAATGTTGTTAAAAGCGAAACGTGAAAAGTATGCAGTGGGAGCTTTTAATTTTAGCAGTATTGAAATTATGCGTGCAATTGTTGATGGTGCAACCGAGGCGCGCTCGCCTGTAATATTAGCATTGAGTGAGGGAGGGCTTAAATATGCCGAACCTCATTATATCAAGCATATTGTAAATGGTGTCCTTGAAATGACCGATGCGCCTGTTGCTTTACACCTCGACCACGGCAAAGATTTTGAAATAGTGAGAAGCGTAATTGATTTAGGATTTAATTCTGTTATGATTGACGGAAGTAGTTTGCCATATGATGACAATGTCGCGCTTACAAAAAAAGTTGTTGACTATGCTCACAAAAAAGGAGTTGTGGTTGAAGGTGAGTTGGGCGTACTAGCTGGTGTAGAAGATGACGTTTCAAGCGATATCCACCGCTATACAGACCCAGAGCAGGCTGTTGATTTTGTAAATAAAACTGGGGTGGATAGCCTAGCAATTGCGATTGGTACTAGCCACGGTGCATATAAATTTAGTGGTGAACCTAAATTAGAATTGGATATTTTGCGCAATATTAATGATTTGATGCCAAATCTTCCGCTCGTGTTACATGGAGCCAGTTCTGTGCCTCAATATTTAGTTGAGACGATTAATCAGTTCGGTGGTGATGTTAGTGGAGCAAGGGGCGTTCCTGAAAAATTGATTGCAGAAGCGTGTGCAAATGGTATAAGTAAAGTTAATTGCGATACAGATTTGCGTATGGTGTTTACTGCAACAATCCGTAAATTTTTGGTTGAGAATCCAACTGTATTCGACCCTAGAAAGTACCTTCAAGCCTGCAAGGACGCTATGCGTGAGTTTGTAATTGATAAAATGACAAATGTACTTTGTAGTGCGGGAAAAATGTAAAAATATAAAAACTATGCCTTTACTTGGTATAGTTTTTTAATTTTTAAAGAATTTTCTGCATAAATATTCATTTTGCTATTGACATTTTGTGTAAAAAATGTTATTCTAACAAAGAATAAACGTAAAAGGAGGAGTTAAAAAATGATTATGTTTGAGGTGTCGAACTCTTAATTTTACTCAAAATGAGTAAGCAAAAAAATTAATTAAACAAGGTGATATTATGAAAGAAAAAATGAGTAGTAATCGCCTTGCACGAAAAGAGCAAAAGAGAAAACTCAAAGATGAAAAGCACTTTGAGAAATATGGAATTTATCCTAGTGAAATAGTAGATAAAGACAATAAAAAAGGGAAGATTAAATATCTTTTCAAATTCAAGCACTATTTTAAGGGCGAGGGCTTGAAACTTATCTTTGTTCTATTGATTTGGGCATTGTTAATTGCTGTCAATGTCGCTATGCCATTGGTTTTGAGTTATGCAATAGACACGCTTATGTTGCAAGAATGGCAACACGCGCTTTTGCAACTTGGTATATTGGTGGGTATGATGTGTTTTGCTGACTTATCTTACTATTCACTAAATATTTTATTGGCTAAAATTTTGAATAGAGTAACAACAAAAATGCGTTCAGACCTTGCAAATAACATCATAAATGTGAAAGTTTCCAAGTTTGATAGTGTTGGCTCTGGTGAGATTTTAAATCGTGTTAGTGTTGACCCAGAAGTTTTTAATGATAGTATTAGTATATTATTGGAAAAAGTAAAGGGTGTTGTCATTGGATTTGGACGTCTTTCAATATTCTTTACATTCAGTATTTGGATTGGATTGTACATGACGCTCGCGGGTGTTGCTATCTATTTGCTGTCAGTTTTTATTTCAAAGAAATTTCATATTCCGGCACAGAAAAGAGGTGCAAAAGTTTCGGACAACTATCAAAGTGTAAGTAATGAACTTATCAAGGGAATTCGCGATGTTAAAAGTTTGAATTTGAACAATAATTTCCTTGCGAGATTTAAAAAATTATTAGGAAATATAAATAATTCAAACAATAATCAAGCGGTTGCTAGCAATGCTTATGAGGGTATTCCTGGTATTGTGCTAGACGTCTTAGCATTTGGGGCTTATGCGCTATCAATTTTCTTAATTACGCAAGATATAATGACTGTTGGTAATTTGCTTTCAATATTTAGTTTTGAATGGACGGCTTATCACGCATTTACTTATTTGGCTGACATTAAGGATATCCTTTTCAAAATGGATTTTCGTGCAAAACGTATGTACGAAATTATGGACAACAAAGAGTATCCAAAAGAAATTTTTGGCGACCGCGTGCTTGATAATGTAAAAGGCAAGATTGAATTTAAAAATGTTAATTTCAACTACGGCGAAACAACAATTTTTGAAAACTTGAATTTGACTATTAAGGCGGGGGAATGTGTAGGCTTGGTCGGAAAATCTGGTGAAGGAAAGAGTACAATTTTAAACCTTTTGCCAAGACTTTATGACGTGTCAAGCGGTGATATTTTAATTGATGATGTTGATACAAGACGCCTAACCTGTGATAGTTTGCGTAATTCTGTTAGCATTGTGCCTCAAAGTCCATACATTTTTAACGTAAGTATTCGCGAAAACTTGCTTTATGTCAACCCAAATGCAACGCAAGAAGAAATCGAAGAAGCGTGCAGAAAAGCGCAAATTCACGACTTTATTATTTCAAGACCAGAAGGCTATGAAACCAAAGTCGGCGAGGGCGGTGTGGTTTTAAGTGGAGGCCAAAAACAACGCCTTGCAATCGCTCGTGCGTTCTTAAGGGGAAGCAAAATCCTCCTTCTTGATGATGCGACAAGTGCACTTGATAACGAAAGTCAAGAAAAAGTAAAGCAAGCGATTAATAACTTAAAAGGCGACTGCACTATTTTGATTGTTGCACATAGATTAAGCACTGTTCAGGATTGTGATAAAATTATGGTGCTCGAAAACCACAAAATCGTGGCAGAGGGTAGTCATAGTAAATTGCTCAAATCGTGCCCAGTATATCGTGATTTATACAAGAGCGATGTAGAGGCGATTTAACGAAAAAAGGACATACAAGAAAGTATGTTCTTTTTCTTTATTAGAGGCATTTTTTCAGTATTTCAATGATTTCTTCAACCCCTGCATTTTTTCGATTTACAATTATTGCGCCATCGTTTATTGCTTTTTGAGCAATGGCAGGGAATTGTTCACTTGTAACTCCATAATCGCTTAACTTTAAGCCAAGACTGCAAAGTTCTTTAATTTCATTTTCAAAGTTTTCGATAAATTCAATCGCTTTTATTGCTCTCATTTCGCGGGGAGTATTTGCATAACTTTCAGCCCCAGCAAGATAAAGGAGTAATTCGCTATAATCATTCTTGCAACTATCCAAATTATATTTCATACATTCAGGTAGCAATATTGCCATCGCGTTGCCGTGAGGAATTCCGCATTCACCACCACAAGCGTGCCCAATTGCGTGGACTAATCCAACCATTGCGTTGCTAAATGCTATGCCTGCTAGTGTAGATGCTAGTGCTAAATTTGTACGTGTTTCTTTTGTTGGATTTTTAAGTGTTATTGGCAAATTTTCAACAATCATTTTAATTGCCGTTGTCGCATAAACATCGCTTATTGGATTTTTTTGTGCACTAGAAAACGCCTCGATTGAATGTACAAGAGCATCAAGCGCGCTACTTGCAATTAATTTTTTAGGAAGCGTTTCCGTAAGTCTTACGTCAATTATTGCAGTATCAGGTAGCAATTCGCTAGAAATATACTCCATTTTTATGCCTGTTTCGTGGTTTTTTATAACAGCAACTGCGGTGCATTCGCTTCCTGTTCCGCACGTTGTTGGAAGTACAATAAAGGGAATATGAGTGCCTTTTTTGATAATTTCATTGCCTTTGAGCGCTAAAATATCTTCTCCTTGTTGCGCCAAAACTAAACGCACTCCCTTGGCTGTATCAATAACAGAACCGCCACCACACGCAATAATTCCATCGCAAGATTTGTCGGAATATATTTTCGCAATGTAGTTGATAATTAAAACACTAGAATCCGCCGGTATATCAGTAAAAACGGCATCGGTTGGAATATCACTCTTTTTTAGAATGTCAATAACTTTATCCAAAACCCCTGCATTGAATACGCCACTATCACTTAATATTAGCGGACGTGAGCATTTGAGAAATGAAAGCTCATAAACAATATTATCAAGCGCATTTTCACCAGCGCAAATTTTAACGGAATTGATAAATTCAAAATATGACATAGTTACCTCGATTGATTTATAGATTTTACGCACGCGGACGAGCGCGCAAGGCGAGCCTTGCGCAGGCGGGTGCGAAGCACCCTCCGCTCCGCTCTCCAAATAGAGCGGAGGCTCGTCCTAGTCTTTATACTTAAAACGTCCAAATAGAATGCGAAAGTATAGAAAAATTGAAGAATATTCTTTTTTAATTTTTGGTAGAAAGCGCTTGGTCATAAAGTGAGGGAATAGATATTTCTCCGCACGATTGATGACGCGGACTAGTACCATTGCTTCGGCAATATCTCCACTTACGAGCAGGTCGTGCCTACAAAAACTTTCCGCTACGCTTGACCTAGCAAGCATAACTTTTCTGGTGTTTTTTGCGTTTTTAAATGTAATGGCTAAATCAACTTTGTCAGAAAAATCTTTGCTGATAAAAAGTTTTCCATCTCGCTTTAAAAGGTATATGTAATCCCCAACAGGTAATATCCCAAGTGATATTGTGTAGTTGTCGGGTAATGCATTAAATTCTTGCCTAATGATGCTATCTTTTTTGTTTAAAACACACAGTCCGCGTGAAAGTACATTAAAAATTATATTGCATAAAAAATCTCTTTTTGCCATTCTTGCACCTTAAATTTATTATATTGAATTATATCATATAAACCGATACAAGGCAATTATTTTTAGATATGTTGTGTCGAAATATTTTTAGAGTACATATTGACAAAATCGCGCGTTTTTGATATAATTTATGCTGAATATAGGGATGGTGAAACTATGATTTTTACTTACTACAAAGCGTTCAAATATGCAAAAAAATTGATTGCTAATAAAGGTGTAATTAAAATTGGGAAATTAACCATTGGCTCTACCAAAAAAACAACAAAGATTTCCAAGCGTTTTAATTTTAGTAAAAAGATTGATAGAGCAGTTGTAGCGCAGAAAGTGAAGACTTTTATTGAAAATAATCGTGAAAAAGTTGATTTTGCGGGTAAGGCGACAATGGTAGGTTCAGTTCCGTATGCTTTATATCAAATCTTTGATTATAAGCGCGACTTTAATGAGATGGAACAAGAATTGTTATCGAGAAACAGCGAAATAATTTCAAATTATGGTTACGACTATGCAGTTTCTCAAATTGGGGGAGAGGTGTATAATGCAATGGGTGGTTTTATAGATGCTCCTTTGGTTCTTGGTGCAACCGCTCTTATTGCGACAGGTATTGGCTTGCGTGTGTTAAGTAAGACTCAATTCCACAAATAGGTAGATTAAAAGGATAGTATTATGGCTTTACACGATAATCAATTTTTATTAAAATCGCTCAAAAGTTTTTTGGAAAAAGAGGCTTTTCAGGCAAAAGCAAGAAGCGCAGGGAATTTGTATAATTCATACGTGTCTTGTTTTTTAAATTATGTGATAGCAACTAGGGAATTTCCAATGGCTGATTATTACGAGGCGATAGAGGGCGCGACTTGTCCTTTGGAATATGCCAAAGTTACTGCTCAATGCATTTACAAGACTTTGGCTAGACAAATTGAAGAAAGGGATTTTAATCCAGCACCTCGAAGTATTTACTCACAATTTTCACGCAATTTTTTTCGCTATGGTCTTATGTTTAATGCTCAAAAAGTGAGTAATCGCTCGTATATTGATTTCCCATATAAATTTAACCATTTAATGGAAACACAACCAGAGAATAGTATTGTGAAGGCTTTTGCTTATAGCAAAGATAAAGGGAAATATCTATATTTCACGCCTTACCCAGCTGTTGCTCTTGATTTTTCTTCTCGATATGCTGGATTTTGGCGAGTTTTGCTAGACGGAAAAGATATGACGAAGGATAAGGAGAAAATAACTCAATTCATTCATTCGTCTGTCGCCGAACTTGATTTGGATAAAGAGCAAAAGAAAGCCCTTTTTAAAGATATATGCGAAAGTCTAGATGGTTATATAAAAACGGATAAAATTGAATTAAGAATGATAGACCGCGATGCAATGTATTATTGTATGACTTGCAATATGAAGGGTGATGATTATGGTTCGCAGTATGGGGAAATTAAGGGCTTTGAGCATTTTGACGATGTGAAGTCTGGATATGGCAAAAATGTCTCGGAGCGTGATATTGTTCTTGCTGAACTTGAAATCATAGGACTATGTCCTTTTGGATTATATTGTAAGGAAAAGGCAACAAAAATTCAAAAAATCGGAACAAATGTTACTCTTACCTTGCCTAATATTAACGAAAAAGATAAAGAAATGCCCAAATTTGCATAAAAATTTTAGATTTTTCTCTTGATTTTTTTGATATCTTATGTTATACTACTTTACACACTGCCGTAAAGTAGTGTAATTTTTTATTAAATGAGGTACTAAAATGCGCGTAAACATTAAATTAGCTTGTACAGAATGCAAGAGATACACTCACACTTCTGAAAAGAACAAAAAGAATGACCCAGACCGTATGGAAATTAGTATGTACTGCCCATTCTGCAAAAAGCACACTGTGCACAAAGAAAGTAAATAATTATTAGTTGCGAATTAGGAGGCAATATGGCTAAAAAATCCAAGTCAAAAAAGAGCAGTGGAAATACTTCAAATGCTAAAAATATCAAGGCACTTATCAATCAAAACAAAATGATTGAAAAAGAAAATGCCGAGGCTGAAAAAAGAAAGCAGGAAGAAGCAGAAGCTCGTGAACAAGCAAAGTTAGAGGCTAAACTTGCTCAGGAAGCCGAAGAGCAACAAGCTCAAAGTGTTACTGCTGATGAGGTTATTGCGCCAGAAGATGGCGTTGAAGCGAAAGAGGTAGAAAACGAAGAGGTAGTTAAGACCGAAGAGAAAAAGGTCGAAACTGTCGACAAGAAAAAGAAAGACGTAAAGAAAAAACCTGTCAAGGAAAAGAAAGGCGCTGGTAAACGCATTAAAGAAACAGTTAGCGAACTTAAAAAGGTAAGTTGGCCAAGTTTCAAGGATGTTGTTAAAAAGACTGGTGTCGTTTTGGCTGTCGTTATCTTCTTTAGCGTAGTGTTGTTTGCTTTTGACTTCTTATTGTCAATGCTTTACAACTTATTCCAAGGAAATCCTATTGTCTAGGGAGGGGGAATTATGTCCAATTTTATGAGTACAGAACCTAAATGGTATGTCCTTCACACTTTTTCAGGTTATGAGGCTGTTGCTAAACAAAACCTTGAACAAGTTGTTGAGAATGGTAATTTGCACAATCGTATTTTTGAGATTGTTATCCCTACTGAGGACGTCATTGAGGAAAACAACGGCAAACGCAAGATTGTTACCCGTAAGTCAATGCCTTGCTACATATTTATTAAAATGATATATGGTGATGACATTTGGCATACAATTACACACACTCGTGGTATTACTGGGTTTGTTGGTCCTAAAGGTCGCCCACTTCCTTTGACAGACGAGGAAATTCGCAAAATGCATCTTGAGAAAGTTATTGTTGACTTTACTCTTGAGGTTGGCGACGAAGTTCGAATTTTAAGCGGTGCTCTCGTTAATACTGTTTGCAAGGTTACAAAAGTTGATGCTGAAAATCAGCGTTGTAGTGTAATTGTAAATATGTTCGGTAGAGAGACACCATTAGAATTGCCTTATTCGCAAGTTACAAAACTTTAAACTACACAAAGCTTTTACGGCGGTGCCTAGCGCGCCCGCGCCCCAAATGGGGCTGGCGGTAGCAAGCGTCCGCTTGCCGTACGCAAATTTTCGCGTACGCGCGCTAGGCACATTTGTTTAGGTCTAGCCAAGACCAAAAAGTGGGAGAACGACAAAAATATTTTGCATTTGTCGGTCGAATGAACCACAATGGAGGAATAATTATGGCAGAAAGAAAACCTGTTGCAGTTGTTAAGGCTCAGTTGCCAGCTGGTAAGGCGACAGCGGGTCAGCAACTCGGTGGTGCGCTTGGTCCCCACGGTGTAAACATCGGTGCTTTTATTAAGCAATTCAACGATGCAACCTCAAACCAAGTTGGATTGATTATACCAGTAATCATTAAAATTTATGCAGACCGTAGTTTTGACATTACTTACAAAACTCCACCTGCTGCAGTATTGATTAAGAAAGCTATCGGCGTTGAAAAGGGTAGTGCAAAAACTCCAAAAATGAACGTTGGTAAAATCACAAAGAAACAAATTCGTGAAATTGCGGAAACAAAAATGAAGGACTTGAATGCTGCTTCTATTGAAGCTGCAATGTCAATGATTGCAGGTAGTGCTCGTAGTATGGGTATTACCGTTGTTGACGACGAGTAAGAGGGGGATATGTTATGGCTAAAATGAGTAAGAAATATGAAGCTGCTGCTGCATTAGTTGATTCAGCTAAAATGTACAACCCTGCCGAGGCTATTGACTTGGCTATTAAAACCGCAACCGCAAAATTTGACGAAACCGTTGAACTCCACAGTAAGTTAGGTGTTGACGGGCACCAGGCAGACCAACAAGTTCGTGGTACTGTTGTATTGCCTGCTGGTACAGGTAAGAAAGTTCGCATCTTAGTTATTGCAAAAGGCGACAAGGCTGATGAAGCTACTGCTGCTGGTGCTGACTATGTAGGCGCTGAAGAAATTATCGCTAAAATTTCTGGTCAAGGTTGGCTTGACTTCGATGTTTGTATTACTACACCTGATATGTTCGGTGCTGTAGGTAGAGTCGCTCGCGTGCTTGGACCTAAAGGTTTGATGCCAAACGTTAAGAGCGGTACAGTTACACAAGACATCACTAAGGCGATTAACGATGTTCGCGCTGGTAAAGTTGAGTACCGTTTGGACAAGAGCAACATCATTCACTGTCCTATTGGTAAAGTAAGCTTTGGCGCTGAAAAACTTATGGAAAACTACCAAGCACTTATGGACGCTATCGTTCGTGCTAAGCCTGCTGCAAGTAAGGGTACTTACCTTCGTAGTGTAACAATGGCTGTTACTATGGGACCTGGCATTAAAGTGCAAGCTTAATGAAAAGACAAGGATTACAATCCTTGTTTTTCTATTTTAATTTATATTTTTTAATTTCAGCGCGTGAAAAAAAGAGCCCATTAATCATTTGGTTCTACTTTTTCTTAATTGGGCGTCCCAACACTCGTATTCCAAGTTCGTATTCTCTACGCAATGCGTCCATTTCAAGAAGTTCGTCCGCTGATACCCCAAAGTAGGTGCAGTACTTACGCAGCATCTCAATGCTAGGTTCAATATATCCACTTTCAAGGTGGGATATGTTTTGTCTAGATGTTGACAATTTTTCAGCAAGTTCTTTTTGCGTTAAACTCTCGGAATGTCTTAATCTCTTTAAAGTTTCATTTAACATACACATATTTTAAGTTATTTTTTATCGTTTGTGTTAAAAATCTCAAAATTTGAGCATAATTTTGTAAAAAAATGTAAATATAAGTCAATATCATACGATTATTAGTAATTTTTACTAATAAATAAAGAAAGGAATGTTGTAACATTATGCAAAAATAACGATTTTTTAGTAAGAAATGGGGTAGTTTTGTGAAATTTATGTGAAATAATATGCATTATCTGAATTTTTATAAAAATTTAATAAAAATGCTTGCTATTTTTATTTGTTTTATTATATAATGTGAACGACCTAAAAGGTTACAATAAAAAATTTATAAGGAGAAAAACAAATGGAAAAAACTGCTAGTAGAGCAAAGACATTTGCAATGACTATGTGTGCTGTTTTGTTGATTGCATTCTGTGCGCTTAGTTTTGCTGCTTGTGGCTCAAAGAGTTTGTACACCATCAACTTTGGTGGTAACATTGAAGGCGAACAATACAATGTAGCCGCTACAACATGGGAAAAATCAAGCGAGGAGGGTTTTGAAGCTGTTTACACTTTGAAAGGTACAGTTGAGTACGATATTGAAACAGCTCGTGCATTGGGATATGTTGATGCAGATGACAATGGCCGTAAACACTTCGCTTTGATTAGATTTACATCTGACACTCTTGAAAGAGTATCATGGGATGCAGAAGAACAAACTGGTTTCTACTGTATTATTGACAAAGGTACTGCAAACGAGAAAGTTAAGCACGGTGGCTTTGGTTCTGGAAACGACACAACAAAGAACACTACTTACTTCTTCTACCAAGGTGTTGATAACTCTATTAGAACTTTGACATTGTCAATTAGTTTTGACGGTACAGAAGAAAACGAACGTACTTACAAGTTCGTAATCGACCCAGAGAACTACACATTGGCTGACGCTCCAGCGGCTGCTTAATGACAACTAATTATCAATTTAGAAAAGGACAAAATCACTTCTTAATATCGCGTAGTTATGCCATCACTTAGGAAGGGAATTAGTCCCTTTTCTTTTTGCAAATTTTAAGATTTTTTGTAGAATTTAATATATTTTCAAAATGCTTGATTTTTTGCTTGCATACATTTAATAGATATGATAAACTAGCAATATAATTTTAAGGAGGCAATATGAGTGAAAATAATTCATCTGGCGAATTAACCGCAAAGAATGCGCTTGATAATCTTGCAAAAATGCAAGAACAGACGAAAAATCAGGAAGAATTTTCAAAGCAATTAGATAAAATTGAAAATGCAGAAGAAAATCAAATTTACGATCCTCCTAAAGAACCTGAATCAACACTATTTATGCTAAATAATAACAATCCACAATCTAGCAGTTATAATGCTTATATGAAAAATGTAAAAGCATACAATAATCCAAAACAGCGTACGCGTTATGGGACTACTTCGCTAATTTTTGCAGGAATTGCTGTTGTTTGTACTTTGATTTTGATGATTGCAATGATAATTACTCAGCCCAGCGGGGACTCTGGCAGTAGTGTTATGGGGTGGCTTTTACTTACAATTCTTGCGCCAACGTTGGGTCTAGGCGGTGGGCTTATTTGTTCGCTAATATCGGCTATTGTGGGAATTTTTGCTATCGTTAAATCGCACAAGCGTACGATTTCGTGGATAGGTTTCTTTACAGGCTTAATTGTTCTTGCGGGGTACGTTGTAACTGCTGCTATGTATCTATTTTAAAAAATTGAGAGGTTTATGCCTCTTTTTTTTCTTGCAAATAACTTAATATAAAACAAAATATTGCCTTTAATTTGGTTGCCTAAAAGTAGAGTTTTGTGATATACTATAACTGCAAAAAGGGGGTAATAATCTATGCAAATTCAAATTATGTCTAAAAATTACACCGTTAGCGAGAAGTTGGAAAACATTATTCGTGAAAAGGTAGCAAAACTTGACCGCTATTTCGAGGACTCTGCATCTGTTAAAGTTATGTGTTCTCGCATTAAGGACACTTGCAAACTTGAACTTACAATCAAGGATAAAGGTTTGTTGTTCCGTAGTGAAGTTGTTTCTGATAATATGTATCAGAACATCGACCTCGCGCTTCCAAAAGTTGAGCGTCAAATCGTTAAGTATTCAAGCAAATTAAAAGATAAATTGCGCAAGAATGCAGATATTAGAGAACTTATGTTTAACGACGATTTTGATTACGAAATCAAACCAGAGGAATGCAAAGTTAGCAAGACAAAGAACTTCAACATCTATCCGCTTACTGTTAATGAGGCGATTATGGAATTGGAAAATTCTGACCACGCTTTCTATGTTTTCCTCAACCCAGACAATGGCAGAGTTAACGTAATTTATAAGCGCGCAGAAGGCGACTATGGTGTAATCGACCCTGATTATGAATAAACAATAAAAAAGAACCTCAATTTTTTATGAGGTTCTTGTTATTTTTATATTGCATAAAAATAGAATTTTTATTAAATTCTTAAGAAAATATGCAAAAAATATTGACAAAATATTACTTTGATATATAATTAATCTTGGTATGTTACACAAAAGAAAAGGATATGAAAATTATGGTTGAAACTAAAAAATCGTGTTTGTGGAAAGCAATGCTGTTTAGTGCGTTATGTTGTTTGGGTGGTGCTGTTCTTTTTGGATTGGTTTATTCAGTTGGTTATATAACATATGCCGTTGGCTTTTTAAGTGCGGCATTGTCGTATAGCATTTTTCTAAAATTTTATAACAAAATGCCGTTTTGGTCAGTGTTATGGGTAATCTTCTTTGCGTTTTTGTTTTCAGAAATTGCATTGATTATTACAGTATCTATTTCACTAATTAGCATTGAACCTACATTATCATTCGGCGAAGCGTTGTCGTTGTTGTTTGCTATGATTGGAGAGGAACCAGTAGTAAGTAGCGCATTTGTACAAGATACTGCTATTACTGGATTTTTGATTGTTATTGGTGCTATTGGTTGCTGGATTGGTTATAAACTTAAAATGAAAAAAGAGGAACAAAAGCAAAACACAACTGCCGTTACCCCTCAAAATGAAAGTAGAGAAAATGTTGAAATCGCTTATCAAGCAACAAACGAATACATATCTTATGAATCTGTAAAGTATGATTATAAAAGAGCAATGCAAGAATACCACGTTGCAAAAGATAAGTCTAAATTAAATCAAGATTTGAGAAATCTAAAAGAAAAATATCAATCAATGACACAAGCAAATCGTGAAGAAATCTTAAACAAAGCGCAACTTGATTTGCAAAATACGAATTTAAACGTGGACGACAAGGCTACTTTAATCGCTATTATCAAATATTTATAATAAAAAAGCCCGTTTGGGCTTTTTCTTTATTTTGCTTCTTTTACGTATGGTGGAAGGTCGTTTTCAAATACATCTTTAATAATGTCTGCGGCCTCGTCCATAAGTTCGCGTGTGTGTGTAGCGGTGTAACTTGTTCTAATAATCGCATCACCAGGTGCAACTGCTGGACTGATAACAGGGTTTACGTAAACACCCTTATCAAACAAAATCTTGCAGGCTGTAAATGTGCGAACGTCGTCGTAAGTTTCGATTGGAATAATAGGTGCAACACTATCGCGAATTGGTATATTGCGTTGCTTCAATGCATTGCGCATATATTCTGTAATGTCAGCAAGGTTTTTAACGCGCTCTGGTTCTCTTTTTAAAATACGCAAAGCAGTAAGAGCGCTTGCGGTGCTTGCAGGTGTAATGCTTGCAGCAAAAATCAATGGGCGAGAGCAGTGTCTAACATACTCAACAACCTCTTTTTTCGCTGCCATAAATCCGCCAAGACTAGCAAGACTCTTTGAGAAAGTACCCATAATAATGTCTACTTCGTCTTCAAGCCCAAAGTGTTCAGCAGTTCCTCGACCGTGCTCACCAAATACACCAAGACCGTGAGCATCGTCAATCATTACGCGAGCACCATATTTCTTTGCAAGCGCAACAATTTCAGGAAGTTTACAAAGGTCGCCTCCCATTGAGAACACACCGTCAGTTACAATCAACTTGCCTTTGTCGTCAGGAATTTGTTGAAGTTGACGTTCAAGGTCAGCCATATCGCTGTGTTCATAACGATACATTTTGGCATAACTCAAACGGCAACCGTCATAGATACTTGCGTGGTTTTCTTTGTCGCAAATAATTACATCATTACGTCCGCAAAGTGCAGAAATAATTCCGAGATTACTCATAAAACCTGTACTAAAAGTGGTTACGTCCTCTTTGTGCAAAAATTCAGCCAATTCTTTTTCAAGTTGAATGTGCATATCAAGTGTACCATTAAGTAGGCGAGAGCCTGAACAACCAGAACCGTACTTTTTAAACGCCTCAACACCAGCCTCAATAACTTCTGGGTGGCTTGTTAATCCTAGATAGTTGTTAGAACCAATCATAATTACGCGGTGTCCCTGCATGTTAACAACTGTGTCTTGACCTGATTCAAGATAGTGATAATAAGGGTAGATGCCTGCCGCTTTTGCGTTTCTAACTATATCGTAGTTATAACATTTTTCAAATAAATCCATTTTACATTTCTCCAATAAATTTGTAATACAACCTATTATACCAAAAAATATTTGTTTTGACTAGTGTTTTTTGTATAAAAATATTTAAAAAGTTTTCAAGCATTTTAGTTGAAAAATTTTTTAAAAAAGTGTACAATAGAACAAAGGAGATTTTCTTATGTCTGAAACAAATATTATAGAATTGAAAGATGTTAAGTTGGCTTACAACAAAGATTACTTTGCGTTGTTTGATATCAATCTATCGCTTGATAAAGGGGATAGGGTTGCAGTTGTAGGTGATACTGGAAGCGGAAAAACGGCACTCTTGCGAGTTATTGCAGGACTTGAAAAGCCTAAAAGTGGCGAATGTTATATAAAAGGAACACCAATAAATAAGATTAACTTTGCACGTGATGTAAGTTTGGGCTATCTATCCACAAAGGCAGTTTTCTTTGAGCGTAAAAGTGTGTACAAGAATTTGATGTGGGCTCTTAAAGTGCATAAAGTAGCAAAAGCAGAACGCGAAGAACGTATTAACAATATCCTTTCCGAATTTGGCATTGAAGCAATAAAAAAAGAAAAAATGAAAAAACTGTGTAGCAGTGACCGTAGACTTGTACAAATTGCGCGTATGGCATTACGACCTGTCGAGATAGTTCTTTGTGATGATGTATTAAGCGAATATGATGCTGACACGCAAACGCGTATAAGAAAGGCCTTGACAAAACTTTTTGAGAGTGCTCCAAAAGACAAAATTATTATTATGGCAACTAGAGATGAAAAGGAATGCGCTGGCTTTACTAACAGAACTTTGAGACTTCAATCAGGAAGTTTTGTGGGGAAGCATGATGACAAATAACTATACAGATAAAGTTGCAATAAATTCATCTATGTTAGGGGCTTTGCTTGCTAATTTTGATGAGCAGAGCCTTGGTAGCATAGGGAATATTTTGAAAGATGATAATGTAAAAAAATTTTTAAAAGACGAAGAATTGATAGCGACCGTTGAATTATTTTTCAAGAATAATTTGAACATTATTAAGACAAGTAAGGACGCAATAATTCATCGAAATACTTTAATTTATAGACTGGAAAAGATTAAGAAAACTTTGGGACTTGATATTCGTAAGTTTGAAGATGCTGTTACTTTGCAAATCATTTTAGTGTTGAAGAGGTTGGAGCAAAAACGTAAGCGCAGAACCAATAAGATGACGCGTTTGCAAAAAATTTGAGGGCGGCCTCTTTTTTTATTTTGTTTTTGTGAGTTTTAATATCTCTGACGGACGAGTGTTTTTTGTAGTAAATGTATTTTCAGTTTGGTTTTTAGTATTATCTTTTTTTGATAAAAGTGGCGCAATTAATTTAAAAATCTCTAAAAAATCAATGTTTTTATCGTTTTTTTGAGTACTATGCATATCGTTTTGTGATTGCATAATACTATTTTGTGTGTATGTAGGTAATGACCAATAGGGATTATTTGCGTCAAAAGTTTGTGATTTTTGAGTAGTGTTTGATTGCGTATTTTGTGTTTGATTTTTATTAAAAAATGTAGAAACTAGATTAAGCAATCCTTCAATATTTGAACTTCCCAAATTGCTAATTAATTTTAAAATATCCATAATTTTTCACCACTTTAATATATGCGTGCATATATAGAATTAGTGAAATTAAAAGGTGGTAGAAAATGAGTATAAAAAATTTTAATGCTTCAAATCCAAATGAGAATTTTGAGGAAATAACTAATAGTGAAGAGTTTGAGCAAGTACAAAATCAATATGGTGATTTAGTTGAAGAATTTGTTTCAAAGTATGGCGAAATGAGTGAAGCTGAATTGATGAGTGAAATGTTAAAACTTGTCGCTGAAAAGAAAAAAGACGGAACATTTGATGCAGAACAAATAAAACTTGTAGCGGAACAAGTTGCGCCACTTTTAGATGACGAACAGCGTGGAAAAATGTATAATTTATTAAAGTTTTTGGATTAAAATGTATTTTTTTAAAATTGACCCTAGCTTGCTTTCGGTACATATTGCGAGTAAGCAGATGCAGAATTGCATTATTTATGTTAATAATTTCAGCGAATCGAAAAAGAAGTTGCGTGAGCATAATGTTGAAATAATAGGTGAGTATCCCTTTATTCGAGCTTTTGCAATAAAAAGTAATACGACGAATATCTATGATTTGGCTCGGGTAACTTGGGTTGATTATATTTCTTCTGTCGCCACTGCGAATGCGTTGATGTTTGATGCGCGAAAAAAAATTAATGTTGACGCTTTGCATCAGCGTGGTATTTTGGGAACTGGTGTTGGTGTCGCTGTAATTGATACGGGGTGCTATCCGCATTTAGATTTTCTTATCGGACATAATAGAGTTGTGAAATTTGTTGACTTGATAAATGAAAAGAAAGAAATGTATGATGATAATGGGCACGGAACATTTGTTGCGGGAGTGCTTGCGGGAAGTGGTTTAAGTAGTGCAGGTAAATTTTGTGGAGTTGCTCCAAATTGTAGACTTTTTGTATTAAAAGCGTTGAACAATGACGGACAAACTCAGGCTTTTAAAGTTCTCGATGCAATGCAATGGATTTTTGAAAATAGAAAGAGATATAATATTCAAGTTGTTTGTATGAGTTTTGGAAGTACTCCTTTGGCTCGTAATGACCCATTAAGTATTGGTGCGGGGAGTCTGTGGGATGCTGGTGTTGTTGTCGTAAGTGCAGTAGGAAACGACGGGCCAAAGGCGGAAACGGTGAAGTCTCCAGGGAGTTGCTCAAAAATTATTACTGTTGGTTGTGCTGACACGACTGGAAATGAAATAAAAATTGCTGATTTTAGTTCCCGTGGACCCATTTTTGATATAGTAAAACCAGATTTAATAGCGCCGGGGGTTAATATTACGTCGTTATCTAATAACAAAAAAATGCTTACCCAGATGACGGGCTCAAGTGTTAGTGCGCCTTTTGTGGCGGGAGTTGTCGCATTACTTTTGGAACAAAATCCTTATCTAACACCTAATCAAATAAAATCTATTATAATGTATAGTGCGCGTAGATTAAATTTTCCGCCTAATGATTGTGGTATGGGGTTGGTTGATGCTAAAAACGCTTTTGAGTTCTAGTTTAGATAAAAAATAACAAAAATAGTGCTTTTTGCGCTATTTTTTCTATTTTTTGCATTAAAAAATATTGTAAACTTAGTGCAAGGAGGAATATATGCAAGTAAATGCTAAAATATATCAAGAAACTTTATATCTTCAAGTTGCGGGTGAATTAGATGAACATACGGCTCATTATGCGCGTATGGCAATGGATAATCAACTTGAAAGTGCTGATTTTAAACAAGTAATAATAGATTTATCAAAATTGGAATTTATGGACAGTACGGGAATTGGTGTTTTGATAGGTAGGTACAAAAAAATGAAACAGAAAAATATTCCTATTTTTATTTCAAATCCAAGTGTTCAGGCGGATAAAATATTTAGAATGACTGCATTATATGATGTAATGCCTAAAATAAACTAGGAGGTTTGTAATGAATTATATAAATGAAATGACTTTGGAATTTGATTCTCATTCTATTAATGAAGGTTTTGCGCGTAGTGCTGTTGCGGCTTTTTGTGTTCAACTTAATCCGACATTAGATGAAATAACTGACATTAAAACGGCGGTAAGCGAAGCTGTTACTAATTGTGTTGTTCACGCTTATCCTAAAAAGACTGGAAAAATTTCAATTTGGGTTGGATTAACAAGTGCCCGAGATGTAGACATTAAAATTTCTGATGCGGGCGTTGGCATCTCGGATTTTGAAAAAGCACGAGAACCCTTTTTTACCACTAAGCCTGATGAGGAGCGTGCAGGAATGGGGTTTACTGTTATGGAGAGTTTTATGAATAGTGTTGTTTTGCGTAAAAATGGAGATAGAGGTGTGGTTGTAGAAATGAGAAAAACACTTACTCATAAAAAGTGTGTAGCGCTTGGAGGTGAAAATGATTGATTATGAGCAAACACTTAGGCTGATAGAATTGGCGCAAGCGGGCGATAATGAAGCCAAAAATATGCTCATAAATCAAAATTATCCGCTTGTAAAAAGTGTGATTAGACGTTATCGAAACAAAGGTGTAGATTATGATGATTTATTTCAATTAGGATGTGTGGGTTTTGTAAAAGCAATCAACAATTTTGATTGCTCTTATAATGTTAAATTTAGCACATACGCAGTTCCTATGATAGCGGGTGAAGTTAAGCGTTTTTTGCGTGATGATGGTTATATTAAAGTAAGCCGTGCTATAAAATCTCAGGCGATAGAGATTAATAGATATCTTGCGTCAATTCCACCACAAGAACCAACTCCTAATATTGAAGATATTGCAAATAAGTTTGGAATGGAACCTCAGGAAGTTGTTTTTGCCATGGATAGCAATAAGTATCCAATGAGTTTATCGGCTCCTATTGACCAAACGGAAGAGGGAAGTGTTACACTTCAAGAGCGAATTGCGGACCCTGAAGATGAGGATACAAAACTAGACCATTTTATTTTAAAATCGTTAATTGCATCACTTTCTCCTCGTGATAGAAAAATTATAATTATGCGTTATTATCGCGATAAAACTCAAAGCGAAATCGCAAAAGAGTTGGGAGTGAGCCAAGTGCAAGTGAGTAGAATAGAAAATAAAGTGATACAACAAATGCGTAAAAAATTTAGTGATTAATAAGAAATTTAATAATTTTTAAGGTACTATGCAATGCATAATACCTATGCATAGTACTATAAAAATATGTTAATTTGTATATAAAAAATATCAATAGTTGAAAAATTGTTGATATTTTTTTATTATTATAAATATAAAATAAAATCATAAATATTCATAAATAACTTTTTAAAAATTATTGAAAATTTTGTCAGTTTATGATATAATAAATTAGGAGTGTTTATATGATTAATGAAGTTATGGAATATTTAGGGCGTATGTTTCCTAATCCGAAACCCGAATTAAATTATGAAACAGATTTTCAATGTTTGGTTGCTGTGATATTAAGTGCGCAATGTACAGATAAACGGGTTAATGTAGTAACTGCGGAGTTGTTTAAAAAATATCCAGATTCAAAATCTTTGAGTACTCTCTCGTTGGAGGAGCTGGAACAAAAAATTTATAGCACGGGTTTTTATAGAAACAAGGCTAAAAATATTTTGGCATTGTGCAACATTTTAAATGAAAAATATGATGGCGTTGTTCCTCGCGACCCCGATGTGCTTGAAACGTTACCGGGCGTAGGAAGAAAAACTGCTAATGTGGTTTCAAGTGCTTTGTTTGGTGCGGAAAGAATTGGGGTTGATACACACATATTTAGAGTGACTAATCGTTTGGGGTTGGTTAATGCAAAAAATCCCCTAGAAGTTGAAAAACAATGGATGAAAAAATATCCAAATTATTGCAATCACGATGTGCATTTTAGATTGGTACTTTTTGGGCGTTATCATTGCAAAGCGCAAAAGCCAAATTGTGAAAATTGCGAACTTAAAAAAGATTGTAAATATTATAATGAAAAAAGAGGTGAAGAAAATGTTTGTAGATAAAGTCAATATTTATGTAAAAGCGGGAGATGGTGGTGATGGTGCTATTTCATTTCGTCGTGAAAAGTATGTCGCTAATGGTGGCCCTAATGGTGGCGATGGTGGAAAGGGTGGAGATGTGATTTTGAAAGTAAAAGAAAGCATAAATACCTTGCTGGATTTTCGTTTTACAAAGCATTTTCGCGCTGAAAATGGACAAAAGGGCGATATTAAAAATATGGCAGGAAAAAATGGTTCTAATCTTGTGATTAATGTGCCGCGCGGAACGGTAGTTAAAGATGTTGAAACTGGCAAAGTTATAGTCGATATGTATGAAAAAGATGCCGAATTTGTACTTTTACGTGGCGGAAATGGGGGAAAGGGTAACCAGCATTTTGCTACATCGAGAAAGCAAACTCCTCGTTTTAGTCAGTCTGGTCAAAAAACAAAAGAGCATCAAATCACACTTGAATTGAAAACAATTGCAGATGTGGGATTGGTGGGCTTTCCTAATGTTGGAAAATCGACATTGCTTGGTGCAATAACGGACGCAAAACCTAAAATTGCAAACTATCATTTTACAACTCTTTCACCAAATTTAGGTGTGTTAAAAATGTATGAAAAAACCTGTGTTGTGGCAGATATTCCGGGATTAATAGAAGGGGCTAGCGAAGGTGTGGGGCTTGGACATCAGTTTTTGCGTCATATTGAGCGTACTCGTCTGATTGTGCACGTAATTGATATTAGCGGAAGTGAATCGCGTGACCCCCAACAAGATTTTATAACAATTAACAGTGAACTTGCAGGTTATAGTGAAATATTGGCGCAACGTCCGCAAATCATTGCGCTTAATAAAGTAGATTTGCTTGAAGAAAATTCAAATGCAGTGGCGGATTTTAAGAACTTTTTAAGCAAGCAAGAAGGGTATGAAAATGCAAAAGTTTTCACTATTTCAGCAGGAATGCGCAACGGCGTAGATGAACTTGTGAAAGCAATTTTTGAAACTTTGGATACAATTCCAAAACCAGAAAAAATCGAAGCTGAAATTTGGGATTACGATGCTCAAGAAGCTAAAATTACTGAATTTCATAAGCTTGATGATGAAACTTATGAGGTTGTTGGCGGAAAAATTGATGACCTCGCAAGAAAAACTGATGTCAATGATATGGATAGTCTTGCATATTTCCAACGTCGCTTAAAGGAAGATGGAATTATGCGCGAGTTGCTCAAATTGGGGTTGAAAGACGGCGACACAGTTATCATCGGTGAAATCGAATTTGAATACACAGAATAAGGAGGAAATGTTATGATAACACCAAAACAACGTGCGGAATTAAGAAAAACAGCACAGTCAATTGAGCCTGTTATGCAGGTGGGTAAGGACGGATTGAGTCTAAATGTGATTAATACAGCAGACCAAGCACTTTACGCTCGCGAATTGATAAAAATTACTGTTCTCGAAAGTTGTGAAGTAGATGCAAAAACTATTGCAAATGAAATGGCAGAACGTTGTCGTGCTGATGTGGTACAAGTAATCGGACGCAAAATCGTTCTTTACAAGAAAAACCTAGACAAAAAAATCAGAAATAAATAATGTAAGTGAGATAGGAATATGTTTGGGAAACTTATAAAATTATTTTTTAAAATAACTTTTTTATTGCTGTGTATCTTATTTATGACTATATTAAAATGTATAAAGGAAGAAGAAAAACGTAGGCGCAAATTTTGTATGTAATGTTTTAGTATTATATTAAAATAATTAGAATTTATGGTAAAATAAAATTAGAATAGTGGGAGGTAAAAATGATTTGGAATGAAATTGTTTCGGCGGTTTGTATTGGCTTATCTACTATGGTATTTTGCATAAGTATGCAGATGCAATCAAAAACCAAATTGATGGCAATTCAAATTATATCTTCTATATTTTATATATCTAGTTACTTTTTCGTTATAACGGTTACTGCTTCTGCATTAAGTGGTGCAATTATTGCTAGCGTTGAATTTTTAAGGTTAATCGTTTATTATTTGATTGAAAAAAGTAAGAGATTCAACACACCCAACATAAACTTGATGATTGGAATTATATTTAGCGTAATTGTTGCAATTTGTACGGCTCTATCTTGGGCGGGGTGGATAAGTGGTTTACCGTTGATAGCCTCGGTCATTATAAGTATGGCGCTTGGTTTTCAACGTATTGTATATCTTAAATGGGCGTTTTTAGTAAATGCGATGTTAATCTTTGTATATCTATTATTAATGGGGCTTTGGTTTAATGCTTCGGCGCAATTTGTAGTTATGATTTTTATAGCTTTTTCACTCATAAAATACTTAATAAAACGCAAAAAGTATGTTCAAATTGTATAAAGTTTTTTTAAAAATGTGCTAAAAATCTTTTGACTTGAATATTAATATTTGGTAAAATATACCGAAATCTAAATAAGGAGGAAAAAATGGCTGAAAATCAAAAAGCGAAGCAATCTAACCCTAAAACCAAGTATATTTTGCTAGGTGTTGCCGTTGCTGTATTAGTTGTTGCAATCGTTCTTGTAATCGTTTTTACGGGCAAGAGTGAGGCAAAGGCTGTTATGCAACTTGAAGCAAATCCTGGGGTTCAACTTGTACTAGACAATAATAACAAGGTTGTGGGCGAGGTTGCTCTAAATGCTGACGGTGAAGAATTACTTGCTAATGTTTCATTTATGGGATTAAGTGCTACTGTTGCTGCTGAAAAGTTTGCTCAAACTTCTGCGGAAATGGACAAGATGAACAACAGTACAACATCAACACCAGCAGCGGGTAAGTCTACAACTGTTGTAATCAGTATTTCTGCTGACGATGCAGAGGCTTATGCAAAACTTGCTCAAAATGCAAAGGCTGCCGTAAACAACTATTTTAGCGAAAACGGTATTTTTGCTGGAGCTGTAACATCAGTTAACGAAAATATTGATGATGCTATCAGTGAGTTGGGCGTTAGCGCAAAAGAATATGCTAATATGACAAACGCTGAAATGCTTGAATACGCAAAGACAAAGTCTAACGAATTGAAGCAAGTAGCTTTTGAAAAGCGTGCTGACTTAACCACCAAATTCAACACTCTTTACAACACTATTTTGCAAGTTGCTGACTCTGCAATGGTTTCTGCAAAGGAACTTCTTGATAGTGCACAAGATGATATTGACAACTTGCCAGCTGGAACACCTGCTACAGTAAAACAACAATTACAACAGGCTTATAACATTGCTAAACAAGCATATGATGAAACAGTAAAAACTTACAACACGAAAAAAGCAGAACTTGAAAAGCAATTTAAAGAATTTGTAAAGCAAATTCAAGAACAAAGTAAAGCAATCTTAAATGAACTTAAAACCGCCGCAAAGACTGCTTACGATGCAACAGTTGAGGCTTACAATACTCACGTAAACGCATTCAAAGAATTGTCTGAAACAGAAAAAGAAGCAAGACAAGATGCAATCGCTGATTTCCAAGCTGCTCTTGCTTAATACTAATGAAATAGTGCGTGATTTGCGCGCTATTTTACTTTTTTAGGCTTTAATACTTGATTTTTTCATCATAATATGATAAGTTATATCTATAATGATTTTTTAAGGAGAAAAGACAAAAATGGAAACAGAAAGAACTTATATTATGCTTAAACCAGATGCTGTTCGTCGTGGTTTGGTAGGTGAAATTATTGGAAGAATTGAGAAAAAAGGTTTCAAAATTGTTGATATGAAAATGTTTAATCTTACTGAAGCTCAACTTCGTGAACACTATGCTCACATCGTTGATCGCCCATTCTTTCCAGAAGTTCAAGAATATATGATGAGTGGACCTGTTGTTGGTATGATTCTTGAAGGCGAAAGCGTTATTAAGGGTATGCGTAACTTTATGGGGCCAACAAAATATCTTGATGCTCCTGCTGGTACAATTCGTGGAGATTATTCTTGCAATGACCGCGAAAACCTCATTCACGGAAGTGATGCACCAGAGACGGCCGAGGCAGAAATTAAACGTTTTTTCAACTAATTTTTATAAGTTAAAATAAAAAACTACAAATTGTGAAACGAACCTCCTAAAATTTAGGAGGTTCATTTTTTATGGCAAAAAAGGGAACTAAATTAAAAATGAGTTAAGTACAAAACCTAACTCATAAACAAATTATTTAAATAAAATTTTTTCTCAACTTATAGGGTGGAGGAGTATCATTATATCCTCTTTTTATTTTATGCTTTTTCTTGTTCTTGTGTTTTTGTGGGTGAGATTGTTGCCGCTTTTTCTGACATAATGTTATTATAATACTCTTCGTATTCTTGTTGAGTTAGTATTTCTTGCAATTCAGTATTTGCAGAACATTTTTTTAAACAAATTTTAGATATTTTAGCATTACGCAAATTAATCAGACTATTGTTGTTCACCTCGATAGAATCTGCTTTCTCTAAATTTCCTAAATCTGTAATTCTACTTCTTATAAAATCTCCATGACCTATTGTTTTCAAATTGCCCAAATCGGTTAGCATGCTATAAGAGAAAGAGGCTATACCTTCGATTGTTGTTAATTGTCCTAAATTCGTAATGTTGCTAAAATTGAAAAAAATACTTCTACCTATGTGTTGTAAGTTCCCCAAATCCTTTACACCACAAAATCCGCCCAAAAAACAAGAACCACCTATAGTTTGTAATGTGCCCAGACTATTTAGAGAAGTAAATGTGTTGTCAGTTTTACATTCGAAATTTCCCATTACTTCTTTTAAATGTTCGAATTGAGTAATGTTGCATGCGTTTTTGTGATAATTAACACGAAGATTTCCTATCACTTTTTCGACATTGCATAGAGATACTAGTGGGTCATAATTGTCATCTTTTGTATTGTCTATATATGAATTTGTCTTCTCTCTATACACATTTCCAACAATGAGTTTTATGTTGTGCGTAATAGGCTCATACTGCGTTACATCACCAATGTGCACTTCATCTGGTCTATATCCATAATATTTTGCTATTTGGGGTTTAATTTGAGGTAAACGTGCCCTTATATCATCTACTATCGTGTTATCGTCAATGAAGATATCATTTTGTGTAAAAATTAAAGCTTCACTAAGTTTGCCTACATTTTTTGCATCAAATACGCCATCATCAATATCTTTAATATATTTTGTTAGATTTGAATAAGACTCTTCCTTTTTTAGCCAGTATTTGCCGTTTTCAATTTCTTGGTTATTCTTCAAGAAACTGATTGCCACATCTCTATATTCTGGCTCTATTTCTTGTGCTCGACCATTTTGTATACCGCGTACTTCATCAATAGCAGAGCCATTCATTTTTACGGCAATGTGAGGGTTGTTTTCATTGTCTACAAACACATAAAAGTCGCCCTGTTCTAGGTGAGTGCTAGCCAAAGTGGCGGTACACCACGGGGTAGTTGCAACCATAGATTTTAGTTTGGCTACATTTGTTTCAAAGTTTTGTGCGTCAGTTTGTTTTCCATTAAATTTTATCCACTGTCCTTTACCAAATGTATTCACATTATCAAAAGAAATTCTACTTTCTTGGCTAATCAAATGTTGATATTCTATCTGTGCATTGGTGTAGAGTTTCTTAAAGCTGGTATAATTCGGACCGTTTTTATAAATGTAGTCTATCACAGGTTTAGGAAGGTTCATCATACCTAGTATTGTTTGATGAGGTATGCGGGCATTCACTAATAGTTTTGGTTCGCTCTGGCTGAAATCCATTCTGTATGTATAATTTAGAGTTTCGTTAAGCAGTAGCCATTGAAAAGATTTCGGGTAATTAGAGCTGGCTAGAAAATTTACCAAATGCTTATATTCTTCGTATTGTTTAGTACTGAAATTCTCTGCTAAAACCTGCTTGTGTTGGTCTTGCTTAGTTAATATAAAATCAGCCGTTGACTCTTCACCGTGTGCGCGTAGCCCTTCAATTTCGCCATTAAAATAGCGGTCTATATCGGGGTTATTGTTGCTGTTAATCTCAAAATATTGTGGATTTTTTGCGTATGAATATAAGGTAGTCAAGTCCATATTGGCTATATTTGCAAAAGTATTGTCAGCTAGTGTTTTGACATTTATCTGTATTGGGTTGTTTTGCCAAAATACAAAATCCCAAAAACTCAAATTCAAACCATACTGCTTGCTGATTTGTAACTTTCTTTTGTCGATATTTAATTCCATTTATCCAAATAACTCCTCATTTTATTTTATCTAATTGAGATAGAAGAGTAAATAAATTTAATTTTTATAATGATTCAACAATGTCAATTCCAAGCAAGTATAATCCGTTTTTAAGGGCTGTTGCAACTTTTGAAATAAGACTAAGTCGCGCTTTTTTGAGTTCGGCATCTTCAATATTTAAAATACTTTCAGCAGCATAGAATTGACTAAATTTTGATGTTAAATTAAAGATATAGTTTGCCAAAATGCTTGGGTTAAGGTTGCGATAAACTGATAGGACAACGCTTTCAAAACGAGAAACTTCTTTGATTAGTGCGATTTCTGTTTCGCGAGTTAAGAGGGAGTGTTTTGCATTGTTATAATCCATATCTGCTTTTTGCAAAATTGATTGGATACGTGCGTAGTTATATTGCGCGAATACACTGCTATCACCATTAAAGTTTAGAGCATTAGCCCAATCGAACAAAACATTTTTCTCTGGACTGCACTTCAAAATTGAGTATTTTAATGCGCCGTAACCGACTTTTTTGGCTTTTTCAATGTCACTATCTCCACGGCGTTCGCTGATAGCTTCATCAGCCTTTGCTGTTGCTTCACGCATAAAATCTTCAAGAAGAACAACAGTTCCTCTGCGAGTACTCATTTTTCCATCAGGTAAAAGCACAAATGAATAGTGAACAACTTCGGCAGGCTCGGCTCCCAATAGACGCATCGCAGCGCTGATTTGCTGGAAGTAGACTTTTTGGTCCTCGCCAAGAACTAACAAGTTTCGGTCTGTGCCCGCTTTTGCTTTATCCATACTATAACAGATATCACGTAGGGGATATAGGCTGGTTTTGTCATTACGTGTCAGCACTAACATAGGTTCTTCAATGCCTATGTTTTCCCCGTGTTGATCGAGTACATATCTTCCGTCTTTATCCTCAAAGAGTTTTGGCGATTTTTTGAGTTCGTCAAGCACTTTTTCAGTCAAATGTTGGTGAATATAACGAGATTCGTAGTCAAAAGAATCCCACTTAATGCCAAGTTCGTCAAAAATTGCTGTCTGTCCCTTGATGCAAGTGTTTACTATGCGCTCAAATTCTGCAATAACTTGTTCATCACCACTTTCAAACTTATTAAGATATTCAAAAACAGCATTTTCAATTTCAGGATTTATCTTTGCTTGTTCGTTCACATCAATATAAATTTGCAACAAATCATTGAAATTTATGTCTTTTTTATCTTTTGTCGCATAAACTAGCATTGCAATTTGTTTGCCGACATCGTTCACAAAATAGTGAATGTCTGTTTTCCAACCCAAAAATTTGAATACACGAACTAAACTATCAGCAATTAACGCATTGCGCGCACGCCCAATGTGTGGGCTAGCGTTTGGGTTAATGCTAGTATGCTCTATTAAAATTGTCTTGTTCTTCATTCCGTTATGCTCGGAAATTTCGTTTTGTTCCAAAAGTGCGTTGTCAAGGAGTGTGTATGCCAAAAAATCAGGCTTAAAAGTGAAGTTCAAAAAGCCGTTTACGTTTTCAACCTTTTCAAGATTTTCGTCTTTAATGCTTGATGCAATTTGTTCAGCTATTGCAACAGGAGCAAGACGAAGCGCTTTTGCAAATTTAAAGCAGGGAAGAGCAACATCTCCACCAATATTCGCGTTTGGTATCTCGAGATTTGTGTGTATTTCGTCAAAATTTAGTTGGCTGTTGTTGGCAACAAGTTTTGCCACATAATCAAATAATATTTCCATATTTACCTCTCTATTTATATAATAGCATATTTAAAATGATAAATCAATGCGAAAATGTTTTTTTATGTCAATTTTAAATTAAAAGCCCCCAAATAATGGGGTAACTTTTTATCTCATTCTCTCAAAAATAGATTGAGCGCGCGCTTTTTCTTCGTCTAATGTGCGTTTTTCATTGATTTTTTGAGCAGGGAGGGTAGGATTTTTCTCTATTTGAGAAACTTTTTCCAATACTTTTTGCCCTAATTGTTTGTGTCCTTCTTTTGTGAAATGCTCTCCATCAATACCTACTGGAATGTCAAGCCCACTAACAAAATATGCATCAATTTCGTTTGCAAGCTGGCGATAACACTTGTCAAGTTCTACACTTTTTTGCTCGCCATCGCTGTAATATTTTTTCGCTATGTTTTTTGTTGTGTCAAATTTTGCAGGGGATATGAGCATAATTTTTGCAGGAGTAACCGCACGAATTTTTTCAACTAGAACGTGCATTTGTTCAGTGATTTGCTCTGCTGTTTGATTGTACATAGTCTTACAATCATTTTTGCCTAGTTGCAAAATTACCAAATCGGCATTTTCATTACCACTAATGTCAAAATTAATAGTTTGAGATGCTACACAAAATGGCTTGTGTGGATGCTCGCAATTGATACTTCTTCCACAAACTCCACTTATATAAAGTTTATGTTTGTTTTCCAACGCGCTCCACCAACATTCATATGCAGGGTACATAAATTGGTCAGCACCTTGAACATAGTTTGTTGAGGCGGGCATAAGTCCGCTTGTGTTTGAATCACCATAGATAAAAATATTCATATAAACTCCTAATATTTTATTAAAAATAATTATAGCATATTTTTGCCAATATGTCAAATTAAATGCTTTCATATAATAAAAAAACACCCCAAAGGGTGTTAGTTTAATTGCTTTTTATTCCACTGCTTCCAAATCCGCCACTTCCGCGCTCGGTTTGTTTTAACTCTCCCTTTGTTTCAGAAATCGTAACAGGGCAGAGTTCTGCGATAACCATTTGAGCAATGCGGTCGCCAGAATTAACTTTGAAGTCCTCATCTTTAAGATTACCTAAAATGACACAAATTTCACCTGTGTAACCTTCGTCAATTGTGCCAGGGGAGTTGAGTACAAAAATGCCGTGCTTTAAAGCAAGCCCACTGCGACTGCGCACTTGCGCTTCGGTCCTTTCTGGCAGTTGCATACATAATCCAGTGTGAACTAATGCAATGCCACGAGCAGGTATAACGATGTCTTCAATAGAACTTATGTCCATTCCAGCATCGCCAGGCTTTGCGTATTTAGGAAGAATTGCTTTTTCGTCAAGTTTCTTGAAAATGATTTCTTTCATAATTTTATCCTTTTAATAGTTTTAATTAATATAACATAATTTCTTAAAAAGATAAAGGGAAATGAGGTATAAAAATATTTTTATTGTTTTTAGGCTTAAAACTATTATTGATATTGCGTTTTGCTTGACAAAATTTGTTGTTTGCTTTATAATAAATTTAAAAATATGGAGAGATGTCAGAGTGGTTTAATGTGCTCGCTTGGAAAGCGTGTGTGCCTTAATCGGCACCGGCGGTTCGAATCCGCCTCCCTCCGCCAGTGAAATTGAGACCAAAGCGATTTAAATAATTTGGAGTTACAATGGAAAAATTTTATAATTTCAAAAGTTTAACAAAAGAAGAATTAGAAGTTAAGTCAGTCTTTTTTGCGAACATTGTTTGGATGTCTAGATATAATGGTTTTGAGAATAATAATACAACTGGTTTTTCTTGGGTAAGAAGAAATAAAGATGCAGGCGAAAAATATAATTTTAGGAATGTGGAAGGGAAATATTATGGTTATGTTGAAAGTCGTAACAAAAAAATAAATTTAAAAAGAATAGCGAAAAGATATAATTGTGATATTTATAAAAATGAAAATAATAGTTTTATAAAAAATGCTTTGGTAATCTTTTTTTCTACTCCCAAAAATGGAACAGCAAAAATTATAGGTTTTTATAATAATGCTACTATTTATGAAAATTTAAATTTTCAAGTAGATAATCATGGATATTATTTTGAATGTAATGTTTCTGATGCCTATTTAATTCCAGAAGAAAATAGATTTTTTGAAATACCTAAAAAGATAAACAATGTAACAACATATGGACAGAATCCTAAATGGTATGCCGATAAAGACGAACACAAGGAATTTGTCGCTGAAGTATTAAGTTACATCAAAAATTTTAAAGAGATAGTAACAGTTGAAAATGAAGAAATTGAAAAAGCGATTGTATTGTCAAAGCAAATAATTGATAATGAAATAAAAGTTTTATTTGATATTAATGAAATCAAGGGCGTTTTGCCTATACAAGAAATTAAGTCAACAGAAAAGAGATATCGATACGGAGGTACTTCTGCTATTGCTTCTACAAAAATTTATAGTGGTAGGAAAACTGAAAAATATTTCTTGGATTTTTTAAAGCAAAAACAATTCATAGAGAATAAAGATTACATAGATGTTGCGAATTCAAGAAAATTATTATTTGATGTATCATTTTACGATATAGGTTTAGAAATAAAAAATATAAAAAGTGGGGGATTTTTCTTAACAGATAACGAAATTCATTGTTTACAAAATAATCAAACACATTTAATTTTGATTGATGTTGGCAATGGTATATGGTTTTTAAAAAATACTTCATATTGGTTAAGAAAAGTTTTAAAAAATATAAATAAAATTAAAAATTATTGCAAGACTTTTAATAATTTTGAATTAAATGATATAAGAGTTAATTTGGATAAAAGCATATTAAGTGATAAAGGGCTATTTGAAATATCTAAATTAAGTAAGAACCAAATTTTTGAATTGATAACAGAAAAAAATTAAAATACAGCAAATAACTCACTCGAAAAACTGGTTGTTGTAAAGGACAGCGGGCTCGGTGGGGTTGATTGATTTTGCGAGCAAATGATATTGCTTCGCTTTTTCTTTTTTCCCAAGAAAGAAGTAGCAGACGCAAAGTTCGATATAGGGAACAAGGGCTGAATATTTTTCTTCAATCCAACCACTAGTGCTGTTTTGTGCGTGAAGTGCAGTTGTAAACCAGAATATTGCAGTTTCATATTCTTTTTGTTTTTTAAAAATTTGTCCCAATTCGCAACAAGTTTTATTGCGTGGTGCGTCATAAGAAAACGCACGGGTAAGGCTATTTTTTGCGTTTTCAAAATTATTTAAAATCAAGTAGTTTTGGGCGAGGATTGAACACGCATCAATTTTATTTTCGACCCAACCATCACTATTTAAAAACTTATTTAAAATAGAAATTGACTTCTTATATATCCCGTTATAATGCAATTCTCGTCCATAATAATAAAGCGCTCGTGGGGAAAAGGGAAGTTTTTCGCGTTCCATTTTTCTATATATGTTCAGGTTTCTTTTTGGAGTTGATGGGTGAATTTTTTTGTGAAAGATTTTAATATCCAATCGCTCAATATGTCCAAATGGTGTTATGCACTCATGGATAGGTTCGGACCACGTCAAGCCAATGCCATTCTTTACTATGCGTTCGCGAAAATAATAGAAAGTAGGGCGTTCCTGCTCATCTGTTTCCACCACGTAATGACACATAATTACATTGGGTGAAAAATTCTCCCCTAAACGACTTTTCAGTGTTAAAATTTTTTCTTGCTCATTTATGGGGATAACATCGTCCGCATCTAGCCACAAAATATAATCGCCTGTCGCTTTTGAAAAACTAAAATTCCGAGCTTTTGAAAAATCATCACACCATTCAAAATCATAAACTTTTGCGCCAAAGTCAAGCGCAATCTTTTGGGTATTGTCCGTGCTTCCTGTATCCACAACAATAATTTCATCGGCAATACTCTGCACACATTTTAATGCACGGGCAAGGACTTCTTCCTCGTTTTTAACAATCATACAAACACTTAAATTAATCATAAAGCAATATATGATAGTGTTCCTAGTACTGTTAAAAATTCAGTAAAATATAAACAAACTCTGCGCAAAATTGATTGCATAGTATATTGCATAGTATTAAAAAATCACGGTTTTATCCGTGATAGTTGTTTTAGTTTTTAATTATTATATCCACCGCTTCCAAAAGGTTTTTTGCATAGTGGGTAGGTGTTGCGCCGTGTTTGTCTTTCTCTGGCGCATCTGACTCTACTTGCACGCTGTATATTCCTGCATTTATTGCAGTTTGTACATCAAAATATGTGTCGCCAATCATATAGCATTTTGATAAGTCAAGATTAAAGTCTTTTTCTGCACGTTTAATCATTCCAATATCAGGTTTGCGACAATCACACTTAATTTTGAGTTCGCGCACTTCTCCTTCAAATCCAGCATCTGGGTGATGAGGGCAGAAGTAAATTCCATCAATAAATGCACCTTGTTCTCCAAGTTGTGTTTCGATTTTTGCAAAAATTTCATCCATTCCTTCAAACGTGCATTCACCACGTGCAATAACTGCTTGATTGGTTATAATAATTGCTAAATATCCATTTTGATTGATTTTTTTTATGGCTTCAATTACACCATCAATCAATTCGATTTGTTCTGCTTTTGTTATAAACCCCCTAAACTTGTTTATAGTGCCGTCGCGGTCAAGAAAAATTGCTTTTTGCTTGCGTTTAAGATTTTTCATTGCAACAATGCCTTCTTTTAGGTCGCGCTCGCCACTAGCAAAACGTTCGGGTGTTCCAACGTCTTTGATGTATTCGGGAGATTTATATGCAAAAACTCGATTTGTTTTGATAAAGGAATTTACATATTCTTGTTCAAGGCTGGTTGGTTTTGCTTCGGTAAAATACTCTAGTGTTTGTGGTGATGCAATGATAAAACCAGCATTTACATTGTTTTTGTAGAAAAAATCGCGAGTGGAATTTTTGGAATTAATTTCCATTACTCTATGGTTGATGTCGGTTAATATTAAATCACTGTCGTATGGGTGTGTGTTAGGGTGAGTAAATAGGGTGATAAGCGCTTCATTTTGCTTGTGATAGCTGTGCATTCTGTCAATGTCAATATCAAAAATTGCGTCTGCCGTGCAGATAACAAAATCTTCAACTATTTTATCTTTAACAAAGAATAAAGCACCGCCAGAACCTAGTGGCTCTTTTTCAACAATATATGTAATGCTTACACCAAATTTTGAGCCATCGCCTAGGTGTTCTTCAATTTTTTCGTGTAAATGACCAACGCTAATGTAAATGTCAGTAATCCCATATTCGCGTAAATTTAAAATGGTGCGTTCAATGATAGGCTTTCCATCTATAACAGCCATTGGTTTTGGAATAATGTCTTTTGTTATTGGAGAAAGGCGTGTGCCTTTGCCTCCCGCTAAAATAAATGCTTGCATATATTTCTCCTTTAAATATTTGAATGTCATTATAACAAAAAAACAGAAAAAAGCCAAGTAAAAGCAAATATTTTTTAATTTTAAGTTAGAATTGTTTGAAATTTGCTTGATAAAATTTTTGAAAAATTTTTAAAAAACTTTAAAATATCTCTTGATTTTTGTTTTAAAATTTGATATAATAAAACTATATCAGCGTGAGCGCTTAATGGCGTGGGCCCGATTGATGGACCCCGCCATTTTTGTTTTTTTAAAGGAGGAAAATTAAATGTATTTTGATGCTAGATTGCCAAAGAATGCACTCGAAGGTATACTTTTTGGAGGTATTATTTGCTTCCTTACAGCACTTTTTATGTGCACACTTAACACGGCACTTGGAATGGGTAAGTTTGATGGTGAAGTTATCGTATCATCGCTTACTTGGTTTATGCTTTATGCAGTAATTGCATTTGCATTTGAAAACTTGGTTATGAGTCGAATTTCAAACTTTATGGTGAAGAAATTTGCGGGGCAAACCGATGGCTTTAATGCTAGAACAATGTTCAAAATTTTCTTTACTGTAATCGGAATGTCATTGTTTATGACTATGGTTGCTTGCTTGATAAATA
>JAFUJK010000011.1 GCA_017468205.1 Clostridia bacterium | reverse complement strand
GTGGATAACTTTTTACTTTTCATAAAGTTGTTTCCTCCTATTTTCCTTGCTGGCGGTGATAAATCACCGAGATTGCCACGGCTTGTTCAAAGCCTCGCAATGCCTTCCAGCTTGCGGGAAGCCGGCCGCCCCGTTGGGCTCATTCACAAGTGATGAGCTCACGGCCGACGGACAAATGCCCATATGAGAAATTGCAATCTATTTATGCAAGGTTTTTTATTTTATTACTTCTATTTTACCACAATTTTTTATAAAATACTAACGATTTTGCGCATAATTCAAAAATTACTTTTTTGTAAAAAATATAATTTAAATACTACAATCTAACTTTTTCTTAACTTTTTTAAAAAATAAAAAAATAAATTTATATTAAGCATTTTTATTAACAACACACTAAAAAATGTAAAATTTAGCAAAAAAACACGAAAAAATGATACTTTTTATGTATTTTATGCTATAATTTCACAAAGGAGTTTTATATATGCAATTAAAAGTATTGAAAAAACAAAATAGTAGTGCAGATTGCATTGTTTGTGGTTTAAGCAATAATTTATCATTAAAAGTTCGTTTTTACGAGTGTGAGGGCGATATTTTGTGCGGTGTTTTTCACAACGAAGACTGGCATCAATCTTTCCCGGGACGAATGCACGGCGGAATGATTGGAGCAGTTTTAGATGAAACGATTGGGCGCGCGATTATGATTCGCGACCCTGACCAATGGGGAGTTACTGGCGAGTTAAAAATTCGATATATCAAACCTACCCCGCTTAACGCTGACCTGCTTTGCTGGGGTAAAATTGTTTCAGAAAATAGCAGACTATTCAAAGGGGTGGGATATCTTGAAACGATTGACGGAGAAGTGGTAGCAACAGCGGAAGCGACCTTTTTTAAAATGGACATAACAAAAATTACTGACGATTCATTCACAGATGAAAACTGGTATTTTGAGGATAAACCTATCCCTGCCGTTATTTGCACAGAAAACCTAACTCTTTTAGATAAATTAAGTGAAAAAATGAAAAAATAGAGGACAAAAAATGAGTTTAAACAAGGAAAAAAACGAGCCCAAAGATTTAGAGAACGAAACCACAATTACAGCAAATACGCCTCGCAAAACAACCACAAAAATCTGTATAAATGACGACAATCAAGCATTTGAGGGTGTTATGATTAATGAACCTCTCGCAAACAAAAACAAGCATAAAGACGCTAAAAATTGCGATATACCCGCAAAAAATGACGACAATGTTGAATTTTTTGACGCAACAGCGGATTTTGAATCAGTGCCAGCGCGCGACATTCACGCAGAAATTGAGCAAGCAAAAAAACGAGCAATTCAAGAAAAAGAGATGCTTGACCGTGTTAAGAAAATGCCTGATAATTCACGCAAAACATTCACCTCTTGCGTAATTGCCTGTCTTGTTTCCGTTGGTATATTGCTTACGCTTACTATTGTATTTTTCCTTGCTTTGCGCTGGTATGGTGTTGGGCTGGGTTTCGCTGTTTTAACAATAGTGGCGACGCAAGTTTGGATTGCATTTTTCAAAAAAACGAACAAGCGCCTTGATGCAATTGACCCTATCGACACTGATGAAATTACTCTGCAAGCCCACCTAAAAGAGAAATATGGCGATAGCCTAGAAGATAAGAAAAAATAACCCAATCACGGGTTATTTTTATTTCAACCTTTGGTCAAGATGGCGGGATTTGAATCCGCGCTCTCTTGGTCCCGAACCAAGCGCGATACCAAACTACGCTACATCTTGAAAAGTGCAAAACGCACATTATTTACTAAACTTAAACATCGCTATTGAAGCAGAAATGGCAAGATTAAGCGAATCTATCGCATTTGTATGTTTTATAAAAACTGGCTCGCCAAATTTTTTGACGTTTTGAGGCAATCCTGTTGCTTCGTTTCCAAAAACTAGTGCAATTTTTTCATTTTTAGGCTCTAAATCCTGCAAAATTGTATTACCGTCCAGCATAAACAAATATTTTTTTATATCCTTATATTTTTCAGCATACTCTTCGAAACTCGAAAATTCTACAACATTTAATCCAAAAACCGCTCCCATTGACGCGCGAACAGTCTTTGGATTAAACCTATCAGCGCAAGGCGAAATCAAGACTATGTTCTTAAAGCCAAATCCCAAAGCGGTGCGAAAAATCGTGCCGAGATTGCCCATATCGCTTGGATTATGCAAAACAATTTGATTTCCATCGCCCAAAGTATCCTCATATTTTTCAAACTCGCCCATACAATATACGTTTTCTTTTTTACTAATATTCTCGATTTTGTGGCTATTTTGCTCGCAAGGAATATTTGCGTTTTTTGCTATTGCTAATAACTCGTCAATATCAGCACTTTGCTTAATATCTTTATGCAAATATATCTTTTTTACTGTATTTTTGCGATATTTTAGCAATTCCATAGTAGCAAAAGAGCCGAGTGAATAACTAATATTATCTTCTTTCTTATAAGCCATACTTTCCCCCAACACGGGCGGGCGCTAGTGCGCTAAAGCGCACGGCACGCGTTTCGCGTGCAAGCGATTTCTTGCAAAATTGCAAGAAGTCGCCAAGCGCCCGCCTCTCTTGTTTAATTATAGCAATTTCGACACATTAAATCAATATTTATCATTAAAATATTAAAAATATTTAAAAAATATTGCTAAATTAATTGACTAAAATACTTTTTAGAAATATAATAGTGAATGTAGGTTCACTTTTACGAACGGAAGGTATAATATGGCACAATGTAAGAAAGAAAACATTCGTGAAGCGATACTTGCAGAGGCACTAGACTCTTTTGCTGAAAATGGATATGAGTCAACCACAATTAAAGATATAGCGCAAAAATGCAAAATATCGACTGGAAATGTGTATAAGTACTTCAAAAGCAAGGCAGAAATATATGAAACTCTAATAACTGACGACTTTTTGGAGCAACTGCACGACTTAATTGCAACGCGCTCATATCACCACGCGGAAGCACTCAAAAATGAGCTATCAAACGATGTAATGCGATGGTTTGATAAAGAATACTATCCCTTTTTCATAAAAAATGCCAAACAATGCATCATTTTGAAAAATCATTATTTAGGCAAAGAGTATGACGAACGCGTTAGTTTAATAGTAAAAAACGTGCTAATGCATAAAAAACGCGCAATGTTTCAAACCAATCAGCCACTTCCGCCTCATTTCCTAAATATTTCCGCTATGCTTATTGCGAGCAATGTGCAAATGTATGTACAAGTGCTTGAAATGAACAAATCGGACGAAGAAAAGACGGAATTGCTGAAAATGATTGATAAGTATCACGTCGGTGGAACGGCGACTATTTTTAAGGAGAATTAAAATGAAATTTCAAATTTTAGCAGACAGCAGTTGCGATTTGACTGCGGATTACATAAAAAATGAACAAATAAGTTTAGGAATTATACCATTGACTATTTATGTTGGAGAGCACGAATATATCGACGACGAAAATATCGACCCTAAAAAAATGCTTGAAGATATGCACGAAAGTAAAGAAAAAACGCGTTCCGCCTGCCCTAGCCCAGATGCGTGGTTAAGCAAATTTGACAATGCTGATTACACTTTTATTGTAACAATGACAAGTAACTTATCAGGCACTTACAACTCGGCGGTTGTTGCTCGCGATATGTATGATAAAAAAGAAAATGTGCACGTTTTTAACTCATTCGCAACGGGCGGTTCAATGTGTTTAATCATTGATAAAATAGTTGAAATGATTGAAAAAGGGGCTGAATTTGAGCAAATTGTTACTGCAGTAACCGAATTTATTGGCACAAGAAATCTTTTCTTCATTTTGCACAAGTTTGATAATCTTATTGCCAGCGGACGTATGTCAAAACTTACTGGTCTTGTTGCAAAAACTTTGATTATTCGTCCAGTTTGTACAGCTAGCCCAGAGGGAACTATTGATGTAGTTTGCAAGTCTGTTGGTTCATTAGGTGCATACAAAAAGATGGTTGAATTGTCTGGTGCACGTTGCAATGATTTTGAAAATAGAAAATTAATAATTAGCCATTGCGATAACGAAGAAGATGCAGAACAAATCAAAAAATTAATGCTTGAAAAATATCCGTTTAAAGAAGTAATAATTCGCCCAATGCGCGGATTGTGTTCCTTCTATTCACTTGAAAAAGGCATCATTATGTGCTTCTAAAATTCAATTAAAAATAATGAAAAATATGAAAAAAGCAGTAAAAACTGCTTTTTTCTTTGTTTTTTTGCGTTTTTTTATAATTTTTGCATTGCATAGTACTTAATTTAAAACCTTTACCTATAATAACATATTTTATGTTAAATTTTCCGTATTATTTGTTTCGGTGTTCACGTTTGAACTAATTTGCGAGAAATTTGCAGTTATAATTTTCCCCTTCGCTTGCTCACTTGTTAGACGAATACTCAATGAAGTACCCAACACATTGCCGTCGCTATCCGTCCAATTCACGAACTCATAACCCGCGTATGCAACTGCCATACATACGACCGTGTCGCTATCGTTTGCCAAGTCT
>JAFUJK010000010.1 GCA_017468205.1 Clostridia bacterium | reverse complement strand
TCATCTTCTTCTTTTCGCTGTGCTTCGTATGTTTTCCATAACTCTGCTATATCTACAAAAATTGCTTCTTGCCAGAATCGTGTAATATCCCATCTATCACCTATATCTTCGTTATAAACAGTAGTTGATATATTTTGCATAGACTTAGGAAGCGTATGTCCTGCACTCTGGAACACTTGAAAGTATGATGCTGGTGCAATAATGCTTCCATCGTCTTTCTTTATTCCCTGCAAACTAAGTGTAATATATGTATGTCTGCCATCATGAATACGTCCATAAGGAATCGGTTCTTTTTTTGCTTTTTCACGCTTTTTGTTAATCTGGTTTTTATAGATTTCTTTCCATCTTCTTGAAACCTTTCCAGTATGGCATACATAATCTTGTAATAAGTTAATCTCCCATTGCATGACATATTCCGTAGGCTTTACTTCTCTTCCAAGAATAGATTCCTGCCATTCCTTGTAAAGCATCAGCGTATCATACGCTGGCTTATGCAATTCAATCTCACGTACTTTTTCACGCTTTGGAAGTTTCACAGTATCTTTTGTAACCAGTTGCACTCTGTTGTGGCAAATCTTAGCACGCTTCTTTTTAAAATCTATATCACGCCATTGTAAGCCACATAATTCTCCACGTCTTAAACCAATACACATGGAGAACACAACCATATACAAAAACGTAGGATCATCCAATTTGCACGCTTCATCTATCAATTCGTTAATCTGCTTATAATTCAGAGCCACCGCCTTATATTCTGTTTCTGGCGTAGTGATTTCCGCAGAAATTACCACATTTTCTTGCACGCCATACTTCGCCCTGTCTTTAAGCATATATTTCCATATCGCTTTCAAATGTGATTTATACTTTTCTATGGATGCCTTACACGCCCCATGCTTCTCTTCAAAAGCAAAATAATCTTCAATCTGCTTTGTATCTATTTCTTTTACATAAGTTGTACGTGAGCCATTGAAAAATCGTTTAAAGTGGTCTGTCTGGATGCGTAATTGGTTCAAATACGATTCTGTCTTTTTCCCCTGTTCTACCAATTCTTTCATGTGATTGTAATAATCATCCGCCGCATCCACCAAACGCACACCATACTTTTCCATTTCCTTGTGCTTCTTCTTTGCATCAAGCATGGCGGTTTCGTGTGAATTACGCCATATTTTTGCTTCGCTTAAATCCTTGAAAGTTTTTCTTTGCTGGTTAATCTTTCGCTTATGTCGCTTTTCAACTTCATCATATACTTCTTCACTTTTAAAATTAAGCGTTACTTCGTAACTATGAAATTTGCCATTTACCAGTTTCATTCTGATACATTTTTCATTTGCTACTGGCTTATATGTAATTACTGGTTTTTCTTTTGGTTTCTTTTCTTTCTTCTTACCCTTTTTTTCTTCTGCAATCGCCTTTTCTACTTGTTCTTCGTTTGCACGTTTAAGAGATTCTTCTTCGTCAAAGAGATAATCAAGGTCTATTACTTCATTCTTACCCATAATAAAAGCCCCCTTTTTGCATTTTTGTGGTATAGCGTTTTTCTGTGCTTGCATTTCTGCTTGCATTTTAACTCTATTTTCCCACATTGTAAAGCGTAAAGGTGGCTTAAATTAAGGGTTTTACGCTATTTTTGTTAAAAAGTTACAGTTTGAAGCGATACCCTACGCCCCAAATCGT
>JAFUJK010000092.1 GCA_017468205.1 Clostridia bacterium | reverse complement strand
TTGTTCAAAGGCGAGATTGCCACGGAGCAAGTACCTTGCTCCTCGCAATGACACAATATTTTATTGTCTACTCTCTCCGTGTCATTATGAGGAGCGAAGCGACGTGATAATCTCGACAACTTGTTGCCGCCACGGAGAGACTCCTTTTCTTCTCTATGACAGCCGTCTTTTTTTGTCATTTTTTATCTTATTTCACTCCTTTTTTTGTAATGTACAACTCTATTCTATCATTTTTCTTACACAATTGTAAACTAAAATAACCACCTATTACCAAAAAAAGTAAAATTTTTTACAAAAAATAACAAAAAAGGAAGTCCTTCTTCCTTTTTTATGTATAATTATTCACCTGCGCTATCAACAATTTTATTGCGTAACTGTCCGCAAGCGCCATCAATATCATCGGCAATAGTACGCCTAATTGTAACAGAAGCCCCCAGACGTTTGAGCATATCAGCAAACTGCTCCGCTTTCTTATGTGTAACAGTCTTCAAGTCACGCTCTTTTACCTCATTTAGAGGGATTAAATTAATATGTGTAGGGAAACCGTGCACCAGCCCCGCCAATTCTTTCGCGCACTCGGGAGTATTGTTTACCCCCTCCATCAAAGCATATTCAAACACGACCCTACGACCCGTTTTTTCAAAGTAGAATTTTGCTGCTTCCACGACCTCTTTTACTGAATATTTATTCGCGATAGGCATAATTGTGCGTCTTAATTCATCATTTGGCGCGTGCAAAGAGAGTGTCAAAATCACCTGCAAGCCCTCGTCTGCCAACTTATAAATATTAGGAACGATGCCACAAGTAGAAAGCGAAATATTGCGCGGAGAAACATTCAAGCCATTTTCACTAGACACGAGTCGCAAGAATTTCACGACATTCTCATAATTATCCATTGGTTCACCGCTTCCCATAAGGACAATATTTGTAATCTGTCTATTTTTGCCTGTTTTACCGCCGAGCAAAGCATTTACAACCAAAACCTGCGCTAAAATCTCACCAGCGGTCAAATTTCTAGCGAGCCCGCCCAAAGTTGAAGCGCAGAATTTACACCCCATACGACAGCCTACTTGAGTTGACACACAGAGAGTGTTACCATACTTATAAGACATCAAAACGCCCTCAATAATATTGCCATCAGCCAACTTATATGCAAACTTTCGAGTACCGTCCTTACTTACCTGTTCTGTATGAATTTCCAAAGGAATATCCGCAAAAACAGCGAGCAATTTATCCTTCAACTCCTTGCTAATATTGCTAAAAGAGGAAATACTTTTGCCTAAATTTATATTATCAAGCAACTGTTTGGCTCTAAACTTCTGCTCACCCCACTCACTCATAAGGGCTTGCAATTCCTCTAAATTCAAATCTTGTAAAACTTTCATAAATAATCCTTTTCTATGTTACAATTATAACACAAAACGTAAAATATTTCAACATAATGAAAAGAAAAAAACGAGAATAAATCTCGCATTTTCATTAACGAATACCAAGTTCAGTTTTAAGAGCTCTAAACTTTTCAAGGTCAGTTCTCTCGAGGTAGCTTAACAAACCACGACGTTTACCAACGAGTTTGAGCAAACCGCGACGTGTGTGGTTGTCCTTTGGGTGGTTCTTAAGGTGCTCTGTAAGGTCGCTGATACGAGCAGTGAGCAACGCGATTTGAACCTCAGGAGAACCAGTGTCGCCTTCTTTTCTACCAAACTTTGCAATAATTTCTTGCTTGTTCATAGTTCATACTCCTTATAAAATTTGCCGTGTTCAAAGTGATGCGTGGAGTAAAGAAACCGCAAAACTGCGAACACGGTACTTAACTATAATATCACACAAAAATGATTTTGTAAAGACATTTTATTCAAAAAACTTTCGTTTTTTATCCAAAATTTCGTCGATACCAAGCACATACTGCCCCATATCATACGTATTTTTCAAATATTTTCGAGTATTATGCAAGTTTTTAACAAGCACGGTTTGAGTGTCTGACCCACAACCAATTACGGTTGAAATTTCCATACGCCTATCCTCCATAAACCTGCATTTATGGTTGCCGAGTGCATAGCCCACGCTTTCAAAACAGCCATTTTCGACCTCGGTGCAATATAAGAAATAAGGATTAAAGCCCAACTCTGCCATTTTTTCGTTTGCAAATTCCAAAGTTTTGCGGATTTTTGAAATTTCCTGAGGATTTGTAAGAGGTTCAAGCGAATTATCATAAGGGCAACATCTAGAATAGAGGTCAATACAATTAGCACCAAGTTCTATTGCCAACTCAATATTACGTTTTAACTGCAATTCGCGTTCTCCGAGCAATCCCATAGTCAGCTCTACGCTCAAATCAAATCCATATTCAGCAATCAACTTGTAATACTCATAAATATCTTTAAACTCGTATCTACGGCAAAGTTTTCGCAAAGTAACCGTATTATAAGTCAATGCATTAACTATAATTCTAGTAACATTATATTTTTTCAATATTTCAAGTTTTGAGCGAGTAACCAATCTTGGAGAACCGAGTTCGATGCTCATCTCGCTAAGCGAATATGTACACGCGCTCAACACTTTTTCCATTTCAGGCTCGTCAAGTGCCAAAATATTCCCAGTAAAGCAAATCGCTTTTACAATGAAGCATTTTTTCTTAATAATCTCGCGAGTCAACTCGATTTCACGCATAATTGCATCAAAATAGTACATATATGCATCGGAGCATTTTTCTTTTTGATACATATTACGTTTGCAATTCATACAACGCCATTCACAGAACGGAAAATTGACTGTCAGCAAAATTTCATTATCATTTCGCACAATTCCCTTTTCACTTTTTAGGGCATCAGTAAGAAGTTTGGCTTTTCTATAATCGACGTGTTTTTCAGCGAAAAGATAGTCGCGTAAATCCTCGAAAGCGATATTTTGAGCATTTTCGGCGACCCTTCGAGTAGGAAATTTATCCCTAAACTCCTCAGTCCACGGCAATTTAGAAAAATCCTTTGGTTTTGGCACTACCCTTGGAATCCTAAGTCTAGTCATTTTTATCCTTTTAATATGATTTCATAATTAATTCTAATTTATTATAAAAGTAAGATTGATTCAACTGCGTTGGCACGGAACTACGCATTTTTATGTTATAATAACCAATTTCGTCATTAATCTCAATAAGCCCAAGTTGTTTAAAGGTTTCCACACAGCATACAAATTGCACATAACTCAAATCGTGTTGCGTTCGCTTAATTTTGTTAAAATAGTTATAGTCATCAAACGCGGTTAAGTTCATTTTGCTTGACTTTTTAATAACATTAAAGTAATCGCCAAAAATTTTGCGCGACAAATCCAAATTTGAAAAAGGCGCATACAAGAACGAACTTGAAATAGGCAAATAAACTTGCGCTGTACTATTGATGTTAAAATGCACTATATAAGCCTCATCAAGAACACTATCGAGCAAAATTATGCGGTTATAATTCTTAAAATCGTTATCAAGCGACGGGCAAAGACACAGCGTATTGTAACCATTATTATTAGTTAAAGTTAAATATTCATAGCAAACGATGTGAATATCACTGCTAAATTTTTCCAAAAAATCTTTATAACTTTGCAAGGTGTTTGCAATAATCAACGTTCCATAAAGTTTGCTATCACTATTTTTTAGCAATTCTGCTAAATCTTTTTTGTTATAAGATTGATAGTTAGGGTGCAAACCTTGTGAGCTCAACGCAAGTTGCTTAATATACTCGCCCCCGACTCGTTCGGCTCCAACGTTTGGTGCAGAAGAAAGTTGAAGTTGTTTAACTATCCCCTTACAACTTGAATTACCTCTAAACACATCAACCCACAATTCTGCGAGGCATTCCTTCTTGCTGTTTTGGCTAGCGACATTAAAATATTCCGCGCTATTGAAAGCCAACAAATTCAAGTTATGAAGTTGCATTGTAATATGATTTGCGTTAGATTTCATAGGTGAAACGGAAGCCTTTTCAAATTCCAACTTAAAGACTGGAATATGATTTTGACAACCATAAGGTTCCAGCACTTCCAATTTTTTCAAGCGTTCAATGCTAACCTCGTTTGGTTCTATTTCCAAATCATACATACTAAACGGCGCAAAAAACTCTTCTGGATATTGGTTAGCAACAATTTCGTTTAACTTTTCCTTGAATTCGTCAAGTTTATTGACCTCAATTGTCATTCCCGCTGCCATAGTATGACCGCCAAAACTAGTTAAAATTCCTGACATTTGAGTTAAAAGTTCGTGAATATTCATTCCGTCAATACTACGACAGGACCCCTTGTAAAATCCGCCCTCTTCTCCAAGCAAGAATGCGGGGCGATTAAATTCCTCGGCAATTCGAGCGGCAACAATCCCCAAAATGCCGATACTCCAATTTGGTTTAGCCATTACAATAACTTTTTGATTAGCGAGGTTTATTTTTTTAAGTTCGGCGACGCAATCGGCATAAACGATATTACACAAATCTTGACGCTCTACGTTATATTCCAGAAGTTGGACAATAAGTTTGCGAATTTCGTTCTTATCTTTTTCTATATATAATTTAAGGCTATGATTAGCATCCCCCATTCGCCCTGCGGCATTAAGTTTTGGCGCAAGCTTGAAACTAACCTCTTGGCTAGTAAGCTTATTTCCCAACTTCAATTCTTTTGCAAGAGCGGAAATACCATCAGGAAAGGCATTTAGAGGTTTATCAAGTCCTAATTTTACAATAATTCTGTTTTCATCGACAAGCGGAACAATATCAGAAACAGTCGCAATCGCACAAACAGGTAAATATTTTATCGCAACATCACGTCCAGCGAGAGCCTCCACAACTTTGAGGGCAACACCTGCCCCACAAAGTTCGCGGAAAGGATAACGTTGATTTGGCAATTTTGCATCAATAATCGGGCATTTTGGCAAAATTTCAGGGCAATCGTGATGGTCTGTAACTATAACATCAACACCCTTCGATTTTATGTACTCAACTTCTTCATAACCACTTATTCCACAGTCAACTGTAATGATAATATTAGGCTTAAATTCATTTAAAACATATTCTACCGCATCACGAGTCAGCCCATAGCCATCGGAGTATCGATTTGGTAAAAACGTATTAACATTCACCCCCAACTTGCGGAAATAGTCCAACAAAATATAACTGCTAGTTATGCCGTCAACGTCGTAGTCGCCAAAAATCAAAATACTTTCTTTATTTTCAATAGCTTTTCTAATACGATTAACAACTACATCCATTTCATTAAATAGAAATGGGTCGTGCATATCTTCTAGCTTTGGGTGCAAAAATTTTGATATTTGGTCGTCTGTACTAATATTGCGCAACAATAAAAGTTCGGCAACGTCTTCTGAAACACCGAATTTTTTTACGATATGCGCAATGTTTGTTGCGGTACAATTTTCATTTGTTAATTTGCGAAATTCCATAATAATCCTTTTAAAAAAACCTTCCAAAAAGGAAGGCAAAAAATTTATTTTTCTACAGGTTCAGCGACTGCGTCAACAACTGCGTTCTCGCTTTCCGCCTTCTCCTCTTTGATTTTTGCTTTTTTTCTAATGCCGTTACGATTTGATTTAGACATTAATCCTGTCCATAAAGGCGCAGAGATAAATATTGACGCATAAGTACCAGCAATCAAACCAATCAAGATAGGAACGACAAATTCACTCATTTCAGGCACACCAATGCACGCAAGGAAGAAGATTGAAACAATAGTTGTAATTGATGTGTTGAGAGTTCTGTTCAATGTTTGTTTTACAGACAAATCCGCAATTTCGCGGTTTGAAAGGTGTTCAAGGCTTGGCTTACGCAAGTTCTCACGAACACGGTCAAAGATAATAATCGTGTTGTTAATCGAATAACCAAGCACCGTTATCACCGCGGCGACAAACGCACTGTTAATTTCAATACGGAATATAACGACACACGCACACATAATTAACACGTCGTGGAAGAGTGTTACTAATGCCGCCACACCACTTAAGAATTCAAATCGGAAAGCGATGTAAATCATTATAAATATCAGCGCAATTACAATTGCAAGCAACGCATTCATAAGCAATTCCGAACTAGATGTTGCACTTACAGTTTCAGCACTTACGATGTTGTAGTCAGGAAAAGCCTCCTCTAACTCCAAAACAATTGTATTGTTGATTGAAGTCATATCTTGAACGCCAGCTTTGTTTTGATACTGGATAGAGATTGAAATATCCCCAGTTTCACCCTGACTTTGCGCTCTTGAAAGCGCAATGCCCTGTTCATTTAAAATTTCGGACGATTGATTAACAATTTCATTATATTGTTGTGTTGTAATATCTGTTCCTGTTTCAATCTTAACGATATTACCACCAGTAAAATCCATACCCAAATTAAAGCCAAGTACGATGAACATAATCAGCCCAACTAGGATAATTGTGCCACTAAAACCAAGAACATATTTAGTCCATTTTGATGGAGTAAACTTTTTCTTTGCTTCGGCATATTTATCAGTAAAATTATGCAAGTTCAACTACATTATCCTCCCTTTTTAGGCTATATTTCTTTGCGTTAGTTGAGTTTAAAGGATAATACATATTCAATAAACTACGTGTAATAACAAGTGATGAGAACATACTCAAAACGACACCGATAAGCAACGTAATTGCGAAACCTTGAATTGAACCTGTACCCAAAAGCGCAAGCACAAGAGCAACTACGATTGTAGTGATGTTTGAGTCCATAATCGCAGAAAATGCTTTCTTAAAACCAGCACGTATACTTGGTTCAATACGTTTACCGCTTGCATATTCTTCCTTGATACGTTCAAATATAATAATGTTTCCGTCAATAGCCATACCGATTGAAAGAATTATACCAGCAATACCAGCAAGCGTTAACTGTACAAGTGGAATCGCCTGCAAGAAGAACAGCATTAGGATTACATAAAAACACAATGCAAGGGTTGCCATTACACCCATCATACGATAGCGCCAAATCATAAATGCAAAGATAAACACAAGTGCAATTCCACCAGCAATCAAACCATACATCAATGCACTGTCACCCAAAGTAGCACTAACCACAGTATTTTCAAGCAAAGTAAGATTAACCGAGAATGTACCACTCAAAATTTGCAATGCAAAATCTTCCGCAGCTTCTTGGCTGTCCATACTACCAGAAATAAAGGTAGAACCGCCAGAAATTGCAGAACTTACAGATGGTTGAGAGAATAATTCACCATTAATAAAGATGTAAATGTTATCACCTGTTTGCTCGTTAGTCAATTCATAGAACTTTTGTGAGCCTTCAGAATCAAATTCAATTACAACACCATACTCATACGCGCCACTAGAAGTGCTTTGATATGAAGCAAATGCATTAACTACATTTTGTCCAGTCAAAACAGCCTCGGCATCAGCACTATTCTCTTTCTTGAATTCAAGAGACGCTGGCGTACCAATGAGGTCGAAAATCTCCTCTGGGTCAGATACATCAGGCACCTCAACACGCAAACGATTGCCTTGTTGGATAGAAATTACCGCCTCGGTGTATTCAGCTGTAATAAGGTCAGAAACGCGCTGTTTAGTCGCATTTAATTTTGAATCAAAATCAGAATCATCGCCATCAATACTAGAAGCCTCGTAAACGGCTAAAACACCGCCCTTGAGGTCAAGACCAAGTTTAATTGAATTAGCGAAACCGTTGTAAGTATAATTTGTTCCAGGAATATCAAATTGAGCAAAAGCCAACACAATACCCAAAATCAAAAATATACCTATAAAAATAAAACGTTTAATTGCAGTAGGTTTATTCATTGAGTAACTCCTTGTAGATACTTGACATTATAATATAAATTAGCAATCAAGTCAATTATTTTGACGCATTTTTTACGATTATTGCCCAAAAAGAATGATTTTAGTAATTTTGTAATAATTAATTTTGAAAAACCATATACATTATTAAAAATTTTTAGGAGTTCATTATGGACAAAACTTTATCACAAAATAGCAAGGGGTTTAATATATTAATAATGACAAAGGGCGTTTTTTGGGCTATTTCGTGTTCACTCCTATGCATATTAATTTTTGCTTTCATAATCAAATTTACCGCTATTCCCGAATCAGTTATATCACCAATTAATCAAATTATTAAAGTATTTAGTATCCTAATGGGGTGCTGGGTTGCAAGTCGTAAAATCGAACATAATGGTTGGTTTTGGGGTATGATTTTAGGGGCTTGCTACACATTGCTTGCTTTTTTGGTCTTCTCTATTCTTGACGGAGAGTTCCATTTTTCGCTTAACCTTCTAAATGACCTAGTTTTTGGCTCAATATTAGGGTTGATTTCGGGAATTATTGCCTTTGCTATTAGGAAATAATGTCAAAACAAAAAGAGCGTTTGCTCTTTTTACTATTTCTCCGCGTCATTATGAGAAGCGAAGCGACGCGATAATCTCGGCGAAAAAGTCGCCGCCATAGAAAATACCTTACGTCAATTTATCTGTATTATTTGTTTCGGTGTTCACTTGTGCGTTTGTTTCGCTGAATTTTGCAACTATTAATTTGTTATTTATTGCTGATTTTTCAAAGTCAACACTCCACGCTGTACTTAATGCTGTGCTTTCGCCATATATGTACCAGCCGTCAAAGGTATATCCTGCATACGCCACCGCGCTAAAATGTATGCTTGTGTCGCTATCATTATAGCCATTCATTCGAACCTCTCCGCCCGCTTCCGCCACGCAAGCAACGCCATTTAGTAGGCTGTCCGTGAAGTAGGCTGTGTAAGTTTTATCTTCTGTTATTGTTACGTTTAACGGATTTGCAGAAATTCTTGTATTCGGGTCCGCGCTGTCAATCCAATATAAGAACGCACAACCACTAACAGGAACAGCTAACAATTCAACAATTTCATTAGTGCTATACTTGCCCCCACCTCGAACAATTCCAAGATTGCTATCATTTATGTTTAAAGTAATAATTTTTGTGTTTGCAAATAAAGCAGTATAAGTTTCATTTTTGGTTACTGTAAATGTGTATGGGTTTACTGTTGAAATGATAGTGTTTCCACCGTCCAAACTCCACCCCTCAAACGCATATCCAGTGTTAGGTATTGCTGTTAATGTTGCGGAAGTATAATTGTCGTATCTCCCTCCACCACTCACCGAGCCAAAGGCAGAATTGTTTGACTCAACCGAAATGGTTTTGAAAAACATATTTGCTAACACATCTAGTGAAATATGTGCCGCTGGACGAACACCGTTTCCATTAGCAGCATTAGCCGCCCCACAACTAGAGCCCGTGTAAAAAACATACAATGCGTAATAACTATAGTTAGAATAGCCCGAACGCAACCAGCAATAACTAGTTGTTGAAGATGTGCTATTTTTATATAACGAAGTTACGAACGCACGGTCTGTTTTATTTACTCCCCACAATCCTGTACAATTAACTGAAGAATAAGAACTTGATGTATTGTTAAATACCTCACCAAACGAAGGCAACCACATATATGAACCAAAATGAGTATCATACGCCATATTATCAAAAGTACTTGTATAACTACTACTATAATAATATGATGTATCATTTTGAGTACCAACCCCAACTAATTGATATCCCACTTCTGTTGGTGTTGCAAAAATTGATTGTAATGTACTATTTGATTGTGTTATTAATGGCCAAAATGTATCATCTATGTATGTCTGTATTGTAGAAGACGGATAAGTTGTGTAGTTCACATCACCACTATCCCACGCGATATTGCTTGTATAAGCCTTATCTAGCCAAATTGTAAGATAATTATTATGAAGATATGTTGCTTTCCAATAAAGTGGCTCACCAGATGTACCATCTACATATCCCATTGGAAAAATTATTGTACTTCCGCTGTTGTCACTTGTGCGCCCTGCTATGTTGTGAGCAGTATAAGTGCCAGTATCGGCTGGATTATAACCAACTGCATCTAACAATGCCATCGTCCCCTCTTTATTGATTGTTCCATCAGTATTAAAAACATTTGTATCAAAAGTATGCGATGCTATAGCAGCCAACTCATTCAATGATATATGAGCGGCAGGACGGACGCCGCGGCTACCGGTCACACCGTTGCTGTAAGCGGAGCCCGAGGAGCCCACTAGCATCGCACGGTCGTAAACGCCGTAATACTCAGAGCAACCGGAGCGCAGCCAGCAATAGCTGATAGTTGAACTTGTACTGCTATATAAGGACGTTGCGAACACTCTGTCAGTTGAGTTTAGTCCCCATTGTCCTATATATGTTGTTGTATTGCTTGTATATGAACTAGTTGTGTTATTAAACACTTCACCAAAAGAAGGCAACCACATATAACTGCCATTACCTATTGTTGTAG
>JAFUJK010000091.1 GCA_017468205.1 Clostridia bacterium | reverse complement strand
TCCAAAAAACAATACAATGCTTTTAGGTTTGACAAAATGTGGGCTTTGCTTTCTATAAGTCCTGTGTTTTTTACTCTTTCTATGTAAGAAAACAATGTTTCATTTTTTGCGTTGTGTGGAAAATTTGCCTCCCAACGCTCCTCTGCAAAAAGGGAAGTATCAATTTGTACTTCGATGTTTTTTTCGTTTGTTACAAGGTTATTGTTTTCGTCAATGTGTTTTTCAATAATTGGCAATGTGGTTTTTAACATTGGTTAATTCCTCCTAGGCTGTTGTTTCAGGTAATATTGGCAATACAACGCTGTCGCCAAAAGTTTCGTACCCTTCGTCGTCAGGTGTAACTGTCATTTGCCATACAATGATGTCGTTACCTTTTTCGTCCTTGCAAACAGTTCCGTCCTCTTTCTTCAAAGGAACGCCTGCCATTTCAAGGGCAGTATCAAAACTTGACTCGTTAATATCGTCAGTTGTTTGGTCAAACGACTCACTTGGACGAGAAGATGTAACACCATAAAGCCAAGTTTTAGCAATAGGCATTGACCCGTCCTCTTCAAGCCCGCAAGTTTCAAAGTAAATTGCGTGTACAATACACTTTGTTTGTTTAACTTCGGCAAGTCCGTTTTTGGTCTTTAACTTTCTACCCATAGCGATTTCGTAATCGTCGCTAACATTGTTAGTAGTCATTGTACCTGTCTTGCCTTTTTCGTTTACAATGGCACAAATTCTTCTTCCGTCGCCAAATATCTTTTTAACGGACGAGTCGCTTTGCAAAGCCATTTTAATCGCTGTACCATACTCAACAGGTGTGTTAAAGTTCCCGTCGCTTGTAGGTGTAGCATATTTGATATTTTGTACATTAAAACGCACAAGAGTTTTATTATCAGGCATTTTTATTTTCCTCCATTTGATAATTTGTTTTTGATTGCGTCAAAGATTTGAGGCTCGACTTGGTCGTATGTTTTACGGATAAAACCGTAATGTTTACCACCTTCGGTATATTCCAATATATTTGATAATGGTATGCCTTCACGGTAGCGCCCGTCTTTGCCTTTTCCGTTGACGGTTTTAGTATTACCAACATATCGTCGGTCTTTGTATTTGTCTTTTATTTCCCAAGAGCGTGACATTTCGCCCGTATCCTTGGGCGTTGCACTTTCAACAGCATTTTTAAAAACTTCCGCACCTGCTTGTATGGCTTGTTGCCTTTGTTCAAACGAACTGTGCATAAAATCGGCAAAGATTTTATCTAATTCGCCCGATATTTGCTCAATGCTTATGTTTTTATTAGTTGACATAGTCATTTACTCCAACAAATAAAAATTCAATGTTAATACCTCGATAAGGGTTATCAAGGTCGTACAAATCACTTTGACCGTTGGCAAGTTTAAACCTGCCGTCTGCCAAAAATGTTTTAATGATTGCTTTTATTCTTTTTTCTGCGTCTTTAAAACGCTTGCTATTCTTGTCAAAAGAGTAATAGTAGTTGATGTCAATATAAAATTGTAATAGTTTAGGTTTCCCGTCGCCATAGCCACGATTTTTGTTTGACACTATGCGATAAACAACATACTCGTCCTTGTTTACGGGTTTAGTAGAATTTTTAATCGTACTAACCTCAACACGCCTAATATGATGTGATAATATACCTTCGGGTAAAAGCACACTATCCAATTTTTGTTGTGTTAATGTCCTAATATCCATTATCGCACCTCGTATCTTTTAACTTGAAATTCCCACCTTTTATTGCTTTCGATGTAGTTATCTGCAGCAGAATTTAAACAAAATGTATGTTGCTCGTCGGCAATTCCATTTTTGTAAATTCTTACATCTTTTGATTGTAAAGCGTCGTAAACAGCCTTAACATAAGGCATACGAACGCGGGCAGGTTGGAGTACACCGTCGGCTTGCTGTTGAATTGCATTTGCGCCGTAACTATTTAGCCACTCGCAATAAAAGCAATCAGTAAATATTTGTTCGTTTTTGTCATTAAGACCGATAGGCACTTGTAGGATTTCAAAATCGGTACAAGCGCCTTCGCCCTCAACATAATTTGAATTTTGGATTGCAAATTTTATAAGAGTTCTTTTGCGTCTTACTTTTTGAGTTGCCACGCATTACCTCTTTAATTGGGATATTAAAGCAACAATCATACCTTCTTTACGAACGATTTTGTCGTCGTCGCCTCTATCTCGGCAATCTGCCCATATTGATTTAATCGCATAGGCGCGTTGGCTTTTTAATTTATCCTGTGGCACGCCACACTCTTGCATAAATTCAGTAGCCTCGTCGATATAACCTTGAATTTCGGCTTTTTTGTTGTCGTCGCTGTCATAGTACCCAAGTTTATAAAGTATCTTGTCAACTTCTTGCATTTACAAATCCTCCTTTAAAATTTATCAATCCAAAATTTATTTAACTATTCACTAGCAGCAGTTGATGTTGATTTCTTGCCGTAGTAGAATTTTTTAGGTGCTGCTTTACCACCAACCATTAAGTGAGCAGTATATTCGATAATACGCTTTTTGCCTTGTAGGTCAGGGTAAACTTCGGTTTGCTTAACAAAGTTGATTTTGTAGTTTTTAGCATTACCGATAACGAAATCGCCGTCGTTTAAGCCTTCTTCAATTTCAACAGGTACTGTTGCAATAGAAGATATGCCGTCGTTGTTGTAAATTGGGAAAATATATCTGCCTTCTTTGTCTTTTTCAAAAGCCATAGCCAAAGACATTGAGCGAGATACATAAACTTTTGCACCTTTTCTTGCTCTTTTTGAAAGTGCTAACAAACCTGTT
>JAFUJK010000090.1 GCA_017468205.1 Clostridia bacterium | reverse complement strand
TGCTTGATAAATAGAGGCTTTACTGTTGATGCATTGCTTGGCTTTGTTAATATGTGGCCTAGAAACTTTGCAATAGTTTTGTTCTGGGAATTGCTTATTGCACAACCAATCGCTCGTGGTGTAATGAAACTTATCCACAGAGAAAAATCATCTGCTAATGCAAAGACTATGCCAGAAGAAAAATTGGAATAGTATTTTATTAAAAACTTAAATCATATGGGTTTGGGTTTTTTATTTTTTACAAAATTTTAACATTAATTTAAAGATTTTTTTAAGATTATATGTTATTATATGCAATATAACGGAGGTGGCTATGGCAAAACTTTTGATTGTAGAAGATGACAAAGGAATGAATGGTTCTGTTTGTTCCTATTTTGAAAGTTGCGGATATGAAGTGAAAGGTTGTTACAACGGCATTGAGGCGCTAAATGAAATGGAAAATGGTAATTATGATTTAATCGTCAGCGATATTATGATGCCTCAAATGGATGGTTTTGTATTTGCTGAAAGAATAAGAAGCGAAAATCAGCAAATTCCTATCATTTTTATGACCGCTATTGAGGATAAATTTTCAAAACAACTTGGATATAAGATTGGGATTGACGACTATATTACAAAGCCTTTTGACCTTGATGACCTTGTGCTAAAAGTAGGTGCAATATTAAGGAGAACAGCGATTTCAACCGATAAAAAAATTGAAATAGGAAACTTAATTTTAGATAGTGCAGAGCATACAGCATATTTAAATGGTGAGGAATTGGCTCTTACGGTTCGCGAGTTTGATTTGCTCTTCAAATTTCTATCTTATCCTAAAAAGACTTTCACGCGCTCGCAATTGATGGACGAATTTTGGGACTACGATTCATCGGCTACATCGCGTACGGTCGATGTTTATATGGCGAAACTTCGAGAAAAAACAAAAGACTGCGATGGTTTTGAAATCATAACCGTTCACGGTCTTGGATATAAAGCGGTGTTAAATGAGCAAAAATAGGTATAAAGGTTTTTCGTTTTACGGATTTTGCCTCTTTTTTATCACAATTTGCCTAACTTCGACAAGCGCAATTTTTGTTTATGCCATTGTTTCGCGATGGACGAATGGGAATACATTGATTGTAGCATTTAGTGTGCTGGCTACAATAATTTTGGGTGCAGTTGTTTGTGCACTTTTTGATATATATAGGCGAAAAATAATGATAGAGCGACCCGTAAAAATGATTTTACAGGCAACGCAAAAAATTGCTTCAGGTGATTTTAGTGTAAAGTTATATACAATGCACGATTATAACAAATTTGATGAGTACGATATAATTTTTGATAATATAAATACAATGACGGCAGAATTATCAAAAAATGAAATGTTGAAAAATGATTTTATTTCAAACGTTTCGCACGAGATAAAAACACCCCTTGCTGTTATACAAAATTATGCTAAATCATTGCAAAATAACGATTTGGACGCTAGAAAGCGCGAAGAGTGCATAAATGGGCTTGTTAAACAGACAAAAAAGTTGTCCGAATTAATTACTAATATTTTGAAATTAAGCAAGATTGAAAATCAGCAAATTGTACCAGAAATTGAGAAATTTGATTTAGCAGAATTAGTGCGCGTAACAACTCTTCAATATGAAGAATTGTTTGAAAAGAAAGGACTCGAACTTGAATGCGATATTGACGAAATGAAAATTGTGAGTTCGGCGAGCCTTATCGAGATTGCTATCAACAATTTGGTCTCCAATGCAATAAAATTTACAGACAAAGGCGGAAAAATCTCAATCAGTCTTAAAGAAGATAAAGGAAATGCGGTTATAAAGGTTAAGGATACGGGGTGCGGAATTTCAAAGGCAGTGGGTGAACATATTTTTGATAAATTCTATCAGGGCGATACTTCTCATTCAGGTGAGGGAAACGGACTGGGTCTTGCGCTTGTAAAAAATATTATCGACTTAATCGGTGGTGAAATCTCGGTTGAAAGTAAAGTCGGCATGGGCAGTACTTTCACTTTAAAAATAAAAAAGGATAGTGTATGAATTTTTTTGAAAAAATTTGGGAGCGGTTAAAAGAACCAAAGGGCGCGTGGTTGTTGCTTTTCTACATTGCTTTTGCTTGTATGATTGCGGGTACGCTAACCCTCGTTATCCTTATTCCAGAACAAACAGTGTGGCATTTTATTTTGTATCCTTTTGCCGCTCTAATGCTGGCGTACTTTGTATATACAATCGTCTATTTAGCGCCCAAAATGCGAGAAAATATAATTGCTTTCTTGAAAAGGCATAAATTCACTTCTTCTTTGTACGAAAACTATGGTTATCGAACTTTGATGTTTTCAGTTCTCTCCTTGATTGTAAATATGGGGTTCGTGATATTTATGGGCGTTATGGCTTTTATGACGGGCTCTGCGTGGTACATTTCAATTACATTATACTATTTAATGCTAATTCTAATGAAAGGGAATGTTTTTTATTCAAAGCGAAAACAAGATGCTGATTATAAGAAAGCAAAAACTTATCGTTTTTGTGGAATTTTATTTATCTTTTTAACTATCGCGATGTCGGGAATGATAGTGTTGATTTATACTTCAAATATGTATTTTGAATTTGCAGGCATTATGATTTATGCAGTCGCCGCATTCACTTTTTATAAGTTAATTTGGGCTATATACAACATTTTTAAGGCTAAAAAGCAAGATGATTTGTATGTACAATGTGTCCGTAATATTAATTTAGCCAGTGCATTAGTTTCAATTATTGTGCTACAAGTAGCAATGTTTCAGGCTTTTGCCCCAGAATATAACACAAGCTTTGCAAATGGCTTGACTGGTGGTGCGGTAAGCATTATAATTTTAGCATTGGGCATACTTATGATTGTAAAGGGAAATAAAGTTTTAAAACAGGAGAAGAAAAATGAATAATGATTTTGAGTTCAAATATTCCGCTCCAACCAGTGAGGAAAGGCGTGAAATAGAGAGTATTAGGAATAGTTATCTTGAAAATTCCGTACCTTCAAAACTTCAAACTTTACGTAGTATGAATAACAAAGTGAAAAATATTCCTACTATTTTGGCTCTTGTTATTGGAATAGTTGGTACACTCGTTTTTGGATTGGGGCTTGCTATGATTTTGGAATGGGAATTACTTATTTGGGGGATTATTTTGTGTGTTATTGGTATTGCTATTGCTCCGTTTGCTTATCCAATTTTTATTGCTTCAAAAAAACATTTAAAAGATAAATATGCCAAAGATATTATAAAATTAAGCGAAGAGTTGTTAAATGACGAAATTAAATGAAAAATCTCTCTAATCAGGAGGGATTTTCTTGTTTACAAAACTTTAACAAAAGTATTACAAATTTATAATTAAAATTTTATAATTTAGAAATATGAGTTGTATATAATAATTGTAAACTTTAAAGGAGGAAAATAATGTCAGTTGAGTTTGATAGAGATACTGTTGAAAAGATAAAAAACAGATACGAAAACAAACCAAAAGTAATGAGTGATTTTGAAGAACTTAAAGCATTAGATAAAAAAGTTAAAAATCCACCAATGATTGTTGCTTACATTGTTGGAATTATTGGTATTTTGATTTTCGGCGTGGGAATGTGTTTTGGGCTTGATGTGTTTGGAAGTAATTGCTTAATTTGGGGTATTGTTGTCGGTGTTGTTGGAATTGCAGTAATGATTTTGAACTTTGTGTTGTATAAAAAAGTTTTACACAATCGCAAAGAAAAATATGCCGAACAAATCATTTCTAAATCCAATGATTTGTTGAATGCTTAAAGCGAGGAAGTATGAAGAAAAAGGAAGAATATTGGCTTATAAAAATGTTTAGCAAAATGATGAAGAACTCAAGAGAAAATAAGGTCAAAAAGAAAAAAGAAGAAAAAGAAGGGAAGTAAAAAGCACGCAAAATTGCGTGCTTTTTGTGTTTTAGTCTTCTAAATTATGAGTGATAATGTGTTCAAACTCAAAATTTCTTGCTTTAAGTTTTTTAGCAATAGGAACAGGCATAAATTCATATTCCTCATTTTCCAAATCGTCCAACTTTATCCACTTGAAATCAAGGTCAACAAGTTCGCCCTCGTCATTTTCAGTCAGGCTAAAATCCTTGTCCCTTTCGCCAAAATCCTCAACTTCAATAAGATAGTAAAAACCTAACTCGTGAAATTCAACTTCATTCCTTTTCCCAAAAAAGTTCTCGTTTACGGCAAGAAGTTTTGCAGATTTTGTTATAAAACCAGTTTCTTCTTGCAATTCGCGTTTAACAGCATCAAGCGTACTCTCGCCAAGATGCACATGTCCGCCTGGGCAACAATAAAAATCTGAGTGATTAATTTCAACTCCCAAAACTTTGTCTTCATTAATAATCACGGCACAAACCCTGTGCTTAAATCGTGATTTTTGGTTTGTAAATTTAACGTCCATAATTCTTATCCCCCTTGAAATAAAATAAATTTTATCATAAACTTTTTTAAAGTCAAGTAAAAATTAAAATTATGATATCAATAGTGGGGGATTTTGCCTAAACTATTTTTTGTGTTGCGATTTTCTTTTGTGTTTTCGTTTTCCATAATATTTCACCTTTGCTATGATAATAACATTTAAAATGTAAAAATACAAGAGAAAAAGGGGAGCGTTGCATAAAAATTAAAAATTTCATATTTTTTGTATAAAAACACTTGCTTTATGTAAAAAATTATGCTATACTAAAAAAGTATTCAACAGAATTTGGAAGGCTGGCTGAGTGGTCGAAAGCGGCGGTCTTGAAAACCGTTGTGCTGAGAGGCACCTGGGGTTCGAATCCCTAGCCTTCCGCCAATAAAAATGGCTTAGGTAAGCCAAAAACTCGAAGTTTTGGGAACATTGTCCCGCTTCGGGTTTTTTTGTTGTTTTTACCCATTTTTTGATAAAAAGTGTAGTCAAAAGTGTAGTCAAAATTTATATAGTAAATTATTATATAATTTATTTAGGCGCTCGATAAAGTTTTGTCTTTCAACTCCTATGTAAACGTTTCTTGTTATGTTGGTTGTAGAGTGTCCCATCCATGCACTTATAACTTTTTCAGGAACACCTAAATAATAATAGTTTGTTGCAAATGTATGTCTCAAGGTATGTATCTTGCCTTCGATACCTAATTGCTCTAAAAGTTTTTTGAATTTGCGATATACAGTACTAGGGGATAGTATAAACTTGTCTTTTTGTGAATAAAGTAGTTTTGCATATTCTGGCGCCAAGTCTATATATTTGTAACTAGTGATGTTGCTACGTTGTTTTTCGTTCACTGCTTTTAGTTGATTTGTATTT
>JAFUJK010000089.1 GCA_017468205.1 Clostridia bacterium | reverse complement strand
CGAGTATGTTTCAGTGCTTTCATCGTAAATCAAAGGAGTAAATATAAGTTGTGTACCTTTATCAAGCACGTTTGATGTTGACTTGTTAAGATTAATCAAGCCTTCCTCAAATGTTACATCAGGAGCCTTGTAGATATACGCAATACAAGCCATACTAATTTGACTATCCATAAGGTGCACAAGGTTTCCAGCGCTGTTGATATATTTAGAAAGTCTAGTTCCATCAGGATTTAATGCTGATACTGCCTGAATTGTAATAGACAACATTCCAGCACCATAATCTCTAATCGTTGTTTCATTACCCTCTTCATCATAAACCACGCCATTTTTGAGGTCTAATTCCTTAATATTATAAGGAACATAGTAGCTTGAAATTTCCGCTTCGCCACCATCTGCAACATAGGTAATTTCAATCTTAAAACGAAGCATATCATTATCTGTTGCAGTTCCTGTTGACCACTTTAATATCGGATTACCATCATTAGTACGGGTCAAATCAAGGTTTATAGGTTTATAGAAGCGATAGATGTAAATATTATCAGAATAAGCACTATCAAGTCTACGATAAGACAATGTATAATCTTGTCCTATTTGTTCGGATACATAGCCCTTTCTCAAAACCTTTAAGAAGTAATTTCCGCCAGTTACATCGGCTATTTCAAACCTTGTTTCGCTTGTACTCCCAAGAGCAAACAAGTTTGTACCATTTACAGCATCTTTCTTATACAATTGAAGCGAGTAACTACGATTATCTGTGTTAGCATCAAGCCACGATACAGTTCTGCCATCAATCGAAATATAGTTGGTTGATGTTTCCGTATCAATTAAAATTTTTGGTTGCTTTTGCACGATATGAATTTCGTTTGAGTATTCCGAACTTGTCGATGGACGAACAAAAATCGCACTCATCTCACTATCAAACACCCTACTCCACGAACTCATAGCCTTGATACGAATACTTAATTGTTTATTATAGAAAGTTGAAGGCAAGGCATCAAGCGCACTGCTTGTAAAGTCGGAAACTGTGATTTCCTGTGTACCAGCATCACAAGATACTGACAATAAATAATTTCTAACAGCAGTAGCAACACCACCAAGGTTGCTTGACACATTCGTCCATCTTACCACACCATTATCAACATCAAGTGTTGGCACATCAAGTTTATAAATCTCGACATAACTACTTTCATAACTTGTCAAATATCCATACGTACTCTTGTCATTTTGAGCACTGAACGATTCACTTCCAACCGCAAACACCACAAATTGATATGCGCCCGAGCCAAATATAAAGTCCGTTATTTCAACAACCGTTCCACCCTGATCAACAGATGTGGTAGTTATACCAAAATCAAGTCCAAAATTCCAACTAGGATTTACCCTATCCGCTGGCTCAACTACCGCCACCATTGAAGGTTCTTCCGCACGCGAGCGCACTGTTCCTGTCGCATCAACATTTACTTTGTAAAGTTCAACCCTATATCTATTCAAGTCTATATTACTTGCAGACCAATATAAAGTCGTGTCGCGCACAGTTACATTCGTAGCAAGCGACAACTGACTAACTCTAAATGTTTCCGTATAACCCGAATTGATAATATACGTATCAGGGCCAACAGTAATACCATAAGAACCAGCACTATCACTATCAATAACTGTTTGCATTTTTATGTTATAAATAGTTGAGTTGGCAGAAAGTCCCGGAATTATTGCCGAAGTTGAATTAATCGTCAATATTGGATTTCCAGAAACCCCATATTTTTGCGAACCAACCATAAGCACAAATCTAATTCCACTATGTCCCGCCGCAATTTTATCATCACTAAAAGCGTCCCACTTTATTTCACCATTCTCAATTCTAACATTTTGAGGTGTAGGCAACTGATATGTATTAACGCTCTTCGACTCTGACCACCAACCATTAATGTATGGATAAGTTCCAGCCGTTGATGTGTTTATTGCACGAACACTAAACTCAAACTCGCGATTCTCGCCCTCAATTAAATCAAGTCTTTCAGTAATACTAACGGAAAGATTTGTTTGGAAAGTATCAATCACCACACCATCACGCTTAATCTGAACTTCAAACCATTCAGCACTAATTGGGTTGCCTGCAATATCCACTCTCGACCACGTTAAATTTCCATCAACAACTTTAATTTCAGAAGATGCAGCATAACGAATAGCGGTTATCGCTGGTGTATCATCACTATCAATATACGCAATTCCTTCATTCGTTGCGCGCAAAGTTACACTATATGCTTGTCCAGCAACAGGCATATCCCCCGAATCAAGAGAGCCACTTTCACCAGTTTTTGGTTCACTTGGTGAATACTCCTCTACCGCTACACCTCTTGGAGTAACTTTTGCAGGAGTTTTTCCATTATTGAAGTTTACTTGATATGTTCCCACATAATCAACGGAATTCCAAATCAACCTACCTTCCGAAACTATAAAGTTTGTTGGAGTTGCAAGTTTAATGAAACTTTCATTGTGAACATATGTTTTAGACTCAATATATCCAGCCACATTTTCACTACTTGTACCTTCCGTTGGAGCATCACCAGGATAAGCGATAATTTTTATGTTATTATACCCAACAGTCCAAACTGGAACAGTACTACCATTTAACACAATTGTTTGAGTAAAGCCAATATCACACCCAAGCCCATCAAGCACATTACCATCAGAATCAGTACGCAACCCAGACCCTACATATACACGTCTATCATACTCTGTTATCTCATCACTAGATTCACCCTCCGTTGTTGGCGACACATAGACAACATAAGTTTTTGCGTGGTCAACTGCTGACCAAGTTATGTGATACGTTGATTTTGCCGTATCTTTTTCAAACATCACCCAATTAACCATAGCGAGTTGCTTGGTTGCAGGCGCAACACTACGCGCGCTATCAAGATATCTAACCCCAGCAACTACATCATCACTTCCAATCGCATAGATATACGCATAAAAGTCAGAATATTCATTTTCAGCAGGCTTACCCTCTAACTGCGCAATATCAAATGATGTTGGGTTTTCACTGTCAGCGCTAACAATATGAGTTACACTCAATGTACTTCCCGAAAGTAATTCATAATCAAACAATAATTTATACCCAGTCGCATATCTCACACTTGACCAAGTCAAAATTTGTGAATTTGCGTTTTGGGACATACTCAAATTATCAGGAGCAGTCAATCTAGAAAATTGAATTGCCGTTGAATAACTTGAAGCATAGTAATTTGCGGTTTCATCTGCTTTAACTTTAAATCTCACACCAAAAGTAGCACGACTTAATTCCTCTGGAATTGTAACATAGCAATATCCATCATTGTAAGTCACCATTGCTGGATTTAGAGCCAAATTCCACAAATCTTGGTCATACTTACTTAAAGCACCGCTAGTAAGATTTTTAATATCAACCTCATAGTCTTCTATACTATCGGTCAAATTTGACAATTTAAATCTGATTTGATATACGCGTTCAAAACTGCGTTCTTTTGTTGAAGTTACGATTTCAACATCATTTGGAGCATCAAGTTGCGCGAACGAAATTGCAGTTGAATATTCCGAAGTGTCATACATAGCACTATTTCCAACAGCACAAACAGACAATTCGTAAACTTTTCCTTTTTGCACCCCGTCATAACTTGCGGTTGAAACGGTTTCAATCTTTTCCACTCCATCAATCAACATCTTCACTTTATAACTAGGCACATAACTACTATTCGCAACAGAAACAGGTGTCCACGCAACTTTTCCGCTTGTTGCATCGTAAATTACATTCGTTGGCGCACTTAACTTCTGCCTTCTTGCAGAAACAACAACTCTAACCGTTGCATAAGCCGTTTCATTCGCAACAGAGCGAACTGTTACAAGTGTTTCTCCGACACCCTTAGCCGTTATCACACCATCTTCATCTACTTCCACAACATTCTTATCGCCCGATGTAAATGTTACCCGCAAATCCGTAGCATTACTCGGAACAACGGAGTAGTTAATCTTGAAGGTACTTTGCGATTCAACCGCCATAGAAATTTGCCTACTATCCTCGCCGACCTCAATCCAACCTACACTAACATACGTATTTGGGTCAAAATCCTCACCACATGCAGCAAAGCAGAGTGGCGCAAGCATAACCACCAATACAGCCATTAGCAATTTTTTTATTTGCATATCGTACCTCTCTATTTTCTTATATTTTGCCTAATTTTAACAAATTAACCAAAAAACATAAAAATTTTGTCAAAAAAAGTAAAAAATGAATTCTTACAATCCAAAACATATGCCCAACAAGGGACTGCAAGATACTGGTGCTCACGAGCCGACTTGAACGGCTGACCTTTGCCTTAGGAGGGCACTGCTCTATCCAACTGAGCTACGTGAGCAAGCAAAACGCGCCTGCGCGTTAGTCCTTAATATTATACTAAATTTAGCCACATACTGTCAACGAAATAGCGCTAAAATTTTTATAATTTTGCACTTTTTGCACAATACAAAAAGTGTGTGCTTTATACATAAAAGTTATCCACATTTAAACAACAAAAAAGACCGCAAACGCGGTCCAAAATGAAGAATTATTAATTAAAAACACAAACACACTATGAATGCAGACAATAACATCAACAAAAATGCTGGCGAAAATTCAAGTTTTTTATTTCTTATAATATCATAAATAAACAACCCCAAAGTTCCAAACAAGCAGAAAGTTCCAAGCCACATAAAGATTTGATACATAACAACAACGCCCACAATTGCAAACAACATTGCAAATAGACTCAACGCAATCGCACCAACACTCAACATCAATGAAATTGCGCCTGTTGAAATATTAAATTTTTCTTTTGGTTCTTCAACCACAACGCGCTCTTCTCTACTCTTTTCTTTTACTTCATTTTTGTCAAAACCCAAGTTAGGGTCAACATTTTTTGCTTGCGCTTCAATTTCCACTTCTTCTTTCTCAATTTCCATAAACATACTCAATATCCTCCAAATTGTTTACACAAAATTATACCATAAATTTCGACATTTTTCAATACCCTTTTCAAAAATAATTCAAAAATCTTTTACTAACCAAAATTTAGCATATTCCGGCACATTTTAATCACATACCATCGTTTTTTAAGCACTATCCCTACAAATCCTCGCTTGGTAGCGGTCTTGAATTTTCTTCATTTTGAATTGCTGACCATGTATTTTTTCCCACTATACCATCAGAAACAAGACCATTTTCACTTTGAAAATCCTTTACCGCATTAGCAGTATTTGAACCAAAAATACCATCAATAGTTCCAACTGGATACAATTTACTATATAATTTTTGTTGCAAATAGCGCACTTCTTCACCAAAACTACCACGTCGTAAAGTTGTAGCCTCTGGCGTTAAATTATTCAACTTATACCACGTTCTACGTCCCACAATTCCGTCAGCATCTAGCCCATTTGCCTGCTGAAAAGCACGCACAGCAGAAGCAGTATTTTGACCAAATACACCATCAACATTTCCAACAGCATAACCCAATATTTTTAGCTTAAATTGAAGATAACGCACAAAATTCCCCCTACTTCCAACCCTCAAAACAGGGAAAGTCTGGTCAAAAATATCGATATATTGCACATTAAAATACTGACATACACCCCTACAAGCAGCACGACCTATTACATTTACATTATCAGGGTCTAACATAAGCTTTGCTTCGCGAAAATTAGTCATAAAACCGCACTCAACTAGCGTTGCAATAGTATTTACGCTAGTAAGTAAACCAACATCAAGAGGTCGCACCCCTCTCCCATTTAGATTTGTAGCCAACAAAATACTACTATAAATCACATCGGAAAAATTTCTACTTTGTGTCGCCTTAACGTTCAAAGGTGAATAAAAAGCTTCCAAACCATTTGCACTATTAAAAGTTGCACCATCTCCAAAAGCATTGTATGCAAAAGTAACCAAGGCACTAGGATTAGCCCTATTCACAATCACAACACGACTTGAAATTGACGCATCTTGCCTGTTAGGTTTTACATCTAAAATATTAAAACCAATACGCAAACAATCCGCTAAAAATGCATTTTTTGCAGCAAAATTAAACTCATTTTCGTAGATTTGACGATTTATGTAAGGCATAACAGGTGTACGTTTTCCAGGTGTTGGCGGATTAACACCATGCTCATCATTTCCCGCAATTAAAAAATTTTGTGGATTATTATAAGCCATCTTCACACTCCTTTATTTCGCTAAAATATCCTATGCCCAAAAATAAAAAAATGTGAAAAAGATTAACCTTTTCACCTATAAACTCATATAAAAATTTCAACAGAAACTTGCCTTAATTGTTTTTTATGTTTTTAATTTTATACAATTTTATTACTATACAAATTCGATTTTAAGCCGTTTTTACGCGTTTTTTAAGTACTATGCATAGGTATTATGCAATGTATTATGCTTTAATCTTCAAGCAATTTCTTATCAACATCAATTATCCTATCTTTTAATGTTGCTGTTTTTACAAGTTTTATTATACTTTGATAAGAACGAAACGAGTTACCCAATTTTAAATAACCTCTATAACTATTCAAAATACACAAGATACGGTATTTATCTATGATTGGAGTATTATGATATTTATTAATAAACTTCACTCGAGAACGAAAACGTTTAAGCGTAGATTTTCTTACTTTCATAAGTATCTTACCATCTTGCAATAAATACAAATTCCACCCAAGATATGGGATACCATTTTTAAGAGGAGCTATTTGAGTTTTATCATTTAATTTCAACAACAACTTTTCTTCAAGCATTTTCTTGATTTCTTTAAAACAATATTGCAGATACTCCTTACTATGATGTATGAGAATAAAATCATCCATATATCGAGAATAGTACTTTATTCTCAACTTCTCTTTTATTAATCTATCCACAGGGTCAAGATAATACATACCGATGATTTGACTTGTTTGGTTTCCTATTGGCACACCTCGAACGATCGGAAATTCTTTAACTTTTCCATAACCATTATCCGCAACAATTGTTCTAGGAATTCCATATCTGTCTAAAAACTCCTCTTTCGTTTGATGTGAATCAATAATATAATTAAACAAATCCCGCATATCAGGGTCAGCAAAACAAGGACTAAACCTTTCTTTAATCACCCTATGAGATAGCGAGGGGAAATATTTTAATATATCACACTTTAAAAAATAACCCTTTGCACCATATTTATTATAGTGAGAACGCAAAAATTTTTTCATTCTATTCAAAGCGAATACTTGCCCTTTACCAATTCGACAAGCCGAATTATCATAAATTGCTCGCTTTGAAAAATATTGCGAAATATAATCATCACAAATAACATGCTGAACTACCCTATCACGATATAAAAGCGATTGAATTTGCCTTCTTTTAGGCTCAAACACAGTAAATCTATGATAACCACTAATTTTGTACTTTTTAGTTTCTAGTTCGTGCGCAAGTTCTCGCAAATGATAACATAAATCAAACTCAAATTTTACAATAGGTTTTTTACAACGTTTACAACTACGCGCCTTAATATGCGCGTGATACAATGCATCAAAATTACACATATGCGAATATGGTAAATTAATCTTTTCTTTCATCATTCACCTCAGTCCTTAGAGATGATGTTGCACTGACAGATTTTGCCCAGCCTCGCAAGGTAACACGACATTGATATAACAGTTCCGATATGTGATTAAATTGCTTGTGAGTAATTGCCCCACTAGCCTTACTCATCTGACAGTTAAAATCCATCATTTTTAACATACTCTGCGCTTCTATTAACGAAATAACACGCGCTTTTGGTGGTAACTCGTTTGCATAATATAATTTTTGTACATAATTATAACTACAATCTTGCAATTTAGCTACCAAACTCCAACGAAATTTTTTAGGAGAATTTTGAGTTATTGTATAAACATATTCACACAATTTTTTGCCATTTGTAATAACCGCAAGTTCTTGCATTCTTTCGCGTTTTGTGTAATAGGGATTTCTAGAAAATTTATCAACAGCGGGAACTTCATTTTCATCTAAAAACCCCTCTTGTTTGTAAATATCATTTGTGTTGTTTGTCATAAACTACTCCAAGTTTTTTTGAATTATAGCATAACCAATCTGTTAATTTCAATACATTTGCAATCTTGTGTTTTTAATAACACATTAAAAGTCCACAATTTAGTTAATTCTCTCAAATTGAACAACTTTTTTATAATAAATTTGATGTAAAAAATTGTAGAATTATAAATTTAATTGTATAATCTATCGACAAAAAAATAAATAAAAGTAAAAGATTGTTAAATAATTTACAAAAAAAGTGCGGAAATTGCAATAAAAATGCGGAAATTTACAGAAATTTCCACATTTTCATAATTTAACTAGTCTTTTTATAAAAATATTTTACATCTCCATTTTCATAAGTGAGTTCACTTCCGCTTAATGTATAAGTAGTGTCAACACTACCAATAGAAACTGTTACTTGCGAACCTGCTTGAGTGTACGTAGCACTCGAAGCAGTCTCTGACCGAATTTTTATCGTTGCACTACCATCTTCATTAAAAGTTAGTATATTATTAAAATCATCACCAAAAGCCCCCTTATCAGTTGCCACCGCATTTATAGTTATTCCGCCACTCACCACTCGGTCAAGTTTCCATGTTCCAACCAACTTTGTACCTCCTCCACAAGCCGAAAACGCCATAACACTAAATGCCATAATTATCATCACAGCCAAACCAAGACGCCACGAAATTTTTAATGAATTTGTTTTTGTCATAATACACTCCTAAATTTTTTAGCGCACACGCACCCAATGATTTATGTATAATTATTCATAATAACCCTCATTTAAAATACTCATTTGTAGAAAAATCGTCATCTAGTTGTTCAAAGTATAATTGCTCGCTAAAATCAAATTCAAAATACATTTGTGCCAATCTCGACAAAGAGTTTCCAAGCCCAATACATTCCAAACTATAAAATGACGCCTTCACAATAAACCCTCCTTTTTCATATTCAATAGAAAATTTACCAAAAAATCATTTACTTGTGAATTAAATTTATTATAATTTTTTCTATTCGACAAAACAAGTCAAATTTAGGCAAAATACGTCTAAATTCTTATATTCATAAACAAAAAAAATACGCCTAACCAGACGTATTTAAAACTTTATATATTGCAACATACCTGCAAAAATATGCAGTTTAGTGTTTATTTTTTGTCAGTTAATGTATATTTATATACATCACTTTTGGATAAGTTTCTATCTTTTGCAACAAGTTTTAGGGCTTCCATTTTACTCACACCAGTTGAAATATAATGTTCTATATGCTCATTCATTGTGAGTGAATTAAGCGCATTTTGAATATTAGCACCTTCCACAACTATAACAAATTCACCTCGCGGATTTTCTATTTTTAATTCGCCAAGTACTCCACGGAAAGTTTCTTCAAATTTTTTTGTTATATCGTTGCAAACAGCAACTTTACGCGCTCCCAAATTTTGAAACAAATCTTCCAAATCTTTTTCTACATCGTGACAAGCAGAATAGAAAATTAAAGTACTTTCAGCAGTAGCCAATCTACGTATATAGGCAACACGTTCTTGATTTTTCTCTGGCAAAAATCCCCCAAAAACAAATGAAGCGCTATCTAAACCAGACAATGCAAGAGCGGTTACGCACGCACTCGCCCCAGGGATAACCTCAAAAGGCAAATCAAATTCAATCAATTTTTTTGCAAGAATTACCCCAGGGTCGGACACGACAGGCATTCCCGCATCACTGATAACAGCAACTTTTTTCCCCTGTTTTACTAGGTCTATTATACCTAATGCTGACTTATTTTCATTAAACTTGTGATAAGAAAAAGTAGGTTTCTTTATCTCATAATGATTAAGTAAAATTACAGAATGTCGAGTATCTTCGCACGCTATATAGTCTGCGCTTTTGAGAATTTCGAGCGCGCGAATAGTTATATCACCAAGATTTCCGATAGGAGTTGCTACAAAATAAACTTTTCCGCTCATTCTTCCACCCCCTCATCGTCAATAGCCCCTGCCTTTAACACTTTTATCTGGTCTTCGGAATATTTTGCCACTGGCATTTCAGCATTTTCGAGTTTAACCGCTATAAGTTCGTGTAAAATATCGAGATAAACGACTTCACCTTTTCCATCAGGAGTTTCAACTTCGCTTCCAATCGGGGGCAATTTTGCAATAACTTCTCGATATTGTCCGTATTCATACTGCAAACAGCACATCAACTTTCCGCAAACACCGTTAACTCGACTTGGAGTAAGCGATAAGCCTTGCGTTTTTGCCATTTTTATAGATGTCTGACGAGGAATATTTAAGAATCTTCGACAACATAGTTCTTGACCACACTGTCCACAACCGCCACAAAATTTTGTTTCATCGCGCTCACTAATTTGACGCATTTCAACGCGCATTCTAAAAATACCAGCCAAATCTTTGACAAGTTGTCTAAAATCTACACGGTCATCAGCAGTATACATTACCAAAATTTTCTTACTATCAAAAGAACGCAATACTGTAACAAGTTTCAACTGCAAGCCAAGAGCCTTGACACGCTCCGCAACTTTTATCTTGTCACCCTCAACAAACCCCAACATTCGGTCATTTGTTGCCTTATCATTATCAGTTGCCACACGCACAATCTTGCACGATTCGCCGTCCACACTGTTGACTGGATACAGCACAAAAGCCCATTCCATAATGCCATCGACATCAACAATTACATTTTGCCCGCGTTTGATTTCAAAATCACAAGACGCGGAAAGCAACCTTACATCATTAGTTCTTACTACGTAATAGGCCATTTGTGCCTAACCTCCAATATCATAAATAGAAATCCGTCAACTACCGAGTTAAAATTACAATTACTACGACGCTTGCGAACAAATTTATTGCACTCCAAATTAAGATTAACCAGTGCATCAATGCTAAAATTTTTAGCCACATCACTTGCTATTGGGTCCATAATTTGCTTGCCACAGAGCAAAGCAACCGCACGCGCGCAAATATTTAGAAAAATATCAAGCACTTCCTCAAAATTTTCATTATAATTATACAATTTAGACGAATAATCGAGCATTTGCCACGATTTTCGGAAATTACGAAAAATATCTTCTACAAGTGCAACAGTTTCTTTAAAATTAGGGTTTAGTGCATAATTGATAGCGCGCGAACAATTATTGTCGCAATAACTAACGGCGAGAGTTGCAATAGAGTCCTCTACTTCTTTTTCGCGTAAAACTTGCAAAATTTGAGATTCGTTCATCTTTGGAACACGCACAATTCGGCAACGAGATTTGATTGTAGGTAAAATATTATTGTCTTCTGTTGCCAAAAGCACAAAATATGTGCCAGCTGGCGGTTCTTCAAGCGATTTTAACAATTTATTTTGCATACTTCTATCAATTCCGTTTGCATTGCTTATCACAAAAACTTGCTTATCCGACTCATATGGCGCGCTGTACACTTTATCCAAAAGTTCTGTAATTTCAGCAGAACTCAACGCTTTCGTAGCCTTTGGATAATATAATACATCAACATTATTGCCGTGCTCAACTTTACGACAGCCAACACATTCGCCACAAGGTTTGTCATCACCTGAACACATTAACGCCTTAACCAAACAATGCGAATATTGCTCTAACGCATATGTATCAGGAGTAACCAGCAAGACACTATGACTGAGTTTTTCGTTGTTAATATCCTTGTAAACTGCGCTTTTTTTAAAATGGTTTAGCATTGACGTTCCCTGCTCTTTTCGTTTAGTTTACTTTCTACAATTGATGATATTTTTGCAAAAACTTCTGCTACTGGTTTTGTGCTATCAATCACCACAAATCTATTCCTATTCTCACGAACGATTGTATCAAAACCTCGCATAACATTTCTGTGAAAAATATCGCCAGCCGTTTCCATTACATCATCTTTTTCAACTCCGCCCTTGCGTTCAAAAGCCGTATTTGGCGCAATTCTCATATAAAAAGTCAAATCCGGCACAAGCCCCTGAGCAGCAAAAAGATTAAGTTCTTCAACCATTTTCCTATCCAAACCGCGCCCAAAACTTTGATAAGCGGTTGTGGAGTCATAGAACCTATCCATAATCACGACCTTCCCCTCTTTCAGAGCAGGTAAAATACGCTTTTCTACTATATCAGCCCTTGCAGCCTCAAACAACAGCAATTCACTGATATTACTCTTATCCGCAAAACGCATATCCTTTGACAAAGCGCGAACAGCCTCGGAAAAATCCGTTCCTCCTGGCTCGCGTGTTGCAAAAAATGATATTCCCTTATTTGACAAATAATTTTTTAGAAGTTCAGAGTGTGTTGATTTTCCACTACCGTCGCCACCCTCAAAAGTTATAAGCAATCCGTCATAATTTTTCATAATTTCACCTCGTGGTTATTTTAACATATAAATTTAATTTTGTAAAGAAAAAGAGTTAGTTTAACTAACTCCATTCTTTTAATACAAATCGCTAAATGATGATTTATTGATTGTAACAGTCTTGTCCGCTTTAACTGCGTTAAGCAAGTTAGTTTCATAAGTAGAATAACTGCTCAAAGTTACAAGTTCGATAACACTGTCAAGCATTGTTTTGCTGTAAAGAGGATTCAAGAAGTATCCATTAAGTTGACTTAACAAGCTATCAGTAGCCAATGTTCCGTTGATTGATTTTGCATCACCTGTATACATAATGATGTGGTATCCATAACTTGTTTCAATCCAAGTTGAATAGCCTCCAATAACACCATCATCATACAACTCACGGCTTCCGTCAGCAAAAGCCTCTTGCATTACATCGTTAGTTTTACCAGTAGTAGGGTCAATAACTTTCTTTATTGTAGGAATGTAGTAGCAAGAATCTGCATTCAAAGTGGCATCGTCATTTGAATATCTGTGCATAAAGTCGCGGAAAACTGCCATTTTAGCAGAGTCGCCAGAAACAGCATTAAGCGCATTGGTTAGCGAAGAATAAACTGTACTCATTGATTCATACTCGTCTGTGTCGCGGTTATATGCCTTTGTTTCTGATTTGATTGCAGCAATATTTTGCAAGTATTGCGCATAAGTTATCATTTCGTTATCGAATTTGGTCTTTTCTTCTTCAATTCTAGCGTTTTGTTCGTCGCTAAACTTAACAAGAATGTGATTTACTTTGAAATATTCACTAGGTTTTTGCATATAGTAAACTTTTTCACCACTTGTTGGGATAAGGTTATCAAACGCGCTGGCATTAGAACCAAAATATTCAACTTGTGCGTCATATAAAGACTTAAACTTTGTTGCAACGTCTTCTTTAGTTACCATAAGATTTTTGTTATAGTTTTCTTGGAAAACAGTCAAAACTTGGTTTTCATAGTAAACATCATAGATACGTTGCACCTCACGCAAGAACACCTCGTCAAAATCCTTGCTGAGATTACGTTCAGCTTCGGAGCGAATGAGAGCATTCATAAATTTTGTCCAAGCTTTGTCGCTGTAACTTACGTCGTTGGTGTTTGTTGGGTTAAGAACGATGCTGTCAGAATACTCCCAATATTTTGAGCGGAAAGTGTTATAAGCGGTTTCTGCTTTTTCGTCAAACGTTAGGTCAGCAGAGGTGTCAAAAAGAGCGATAGACAAGTTCTCAACAATTACGTCCTTCTCAATCTTTGAAAGTATATAGGTTTGAGTTGCTGAATCGTAGTAATATTCATATGTGTGTTCATATTCTACATAATCAGTTGAGCTTTCGTCGCCCGCCTCATCTTCACCGGCAAGAGCGCTTAGCCCATCTTCCTTTCTCAACTCATTCTCATAAGATTTCACACTATCATTAATATATTCGTACACACTGCGCCAAACTTCGTTGGCTTGATAAGTTGTAAGAGCAACTTTTGAAATGCCATAAGTAGAACGTTTTTCTTCCATATCATCAGCAGTCAAGAAATCAACCAAAATTGCACGATTGATTGCGAGTTCGACAGTTTTCTCAACGCCCTCTTCTGTCGGGGCGCCAGAATTATCGTAACGGCTGTTGCCGATACTGTTGTAAGTCATAATAAGTTGCTCGCGAGTAACCTCGACTCTGCCATTATCAAAACTTGCGACAACCTCACCTAATTGTTTGTTAACGTTTGTTGTAACAAGTTCACAACCAGCAAGAATTGGAACTAGGCAAATGCAAAGCGCAAGCACACATAATTTAAATAAGTTTTGTTTAGTTTTAGCCACGTTTCATCTCCAAAAATACATAGTAGTAACTTATTCTATCACAAAATTTGATATTATGCAATTATTTAGCACTAAATTTTATAAGCAAATTATCAAGAATAGCAAAAGTTTGCTTCCACGCTGATTTTATGTCTATTTCGCGATTATCACATTTGAGTATTGACAATGAGTCCTTTTTTAAAACTGTAAATTTGCCTAAATTTGCACTATTTAGCATTAAATCAACTTCTGGCGAAGAATTAAAATAAATTGAAGTGTGAACTTTTGTAACGCTCACTCGCGTTACACCAAGTGCTTGACACTTTGATTTCAGCCTCGCCACATTAATAAGCCCATCAACACTACGCGGTACAGACCCAAATTTATCGGCAATTTGCCTAGCAACAGCATCAGCGGTTTCGTCACTTTTTATTGATGCAATAGCACTATAAACTTCCATTCGTTGGATTTTATCGGTTATAAATTCTTGTGGGATATACGCATCAATATCAACCTCAATTTTAACAGGCACAACCTCCTTAACCTCAATCCCTTTGAGTCTAGCGATACTGCTGTCTAAAATTTTACAATACATATCATATCCGACTTTTTCCATTTGTCCGTGCTGTTCTGGGCCTAATATATTGCCAGCCCCGCGGATTTCAAGGTCGCGCATTGCAATTTTAAATCCACTCCCTAATGCTGTATATTGCATTAAAACGGACAATCTTTCATAAGCCTGTCCTGTAAGTTTTCCTTCATCCATATACGTAAAATATGCCCAAGCGAGCCTATCACTTCGCCCAACACGTCCACGCAACTGATACAATTGTGAAAGCCCAAGTTTTTCAGCAGACACGACAAAAAGTGTATTTGTGTTTGGCACATCTATACCATTTTCAACCAAAGTTGTCGCCACCAAAACATCAATTGTTCCTTTGTAAAATTCGAGCATTACTTCTTCAATCAGTTTCTTATCCATTTGACCGTGAACAACGGCAATTCTAAAATCATCACCAAGTTCAGCACGCAGACTTTGAGCAAAGGCATCAATATTTTCAACGCGAGGGTACACCACCAAACTTTGTCCGCCTCGAGCCTTTTCGCGCCTCAGCGCGGTGCCTGCAAGGCTATAACTAAATTGCGAAACAATAGTTTGCACTGGCAAACGGTCAAGTGGTGGGGTTTCTATTGTTGTAATGTCGCGAATTCCTACAAGCGACATATGAAGAGTTCGCGGAATTGGAGTTGCGGAAAGTGTGAGAACGTGAATATCTTTGCGAAAATTCTTCAATTTTTCTTTATCCCCGACTCCAAATCGTTGCTCCTCGTCCAAAATCAAAAGCCCCAAATTATCAAATGCTACATCGCTTGAAAGTGCTCGATGCGTACCAATTAAAATATTCACCTTACCTGATTTTACATCTTCAACAATTTGTTTCTGCTCTTTTGTAGTGCGAAAACGATTTAAGCATTTTACATTAATGCCATAATTTTTCAAACGGCTGTTAAAATTGTTGAAATGTTGTTCGCTCAAAATGGTGGTGGGAACAATTAAAGCAACCTGATATCCACTCATAACTGCAACAAAAGCCCCTCGAAGCGCAACCTCTGTCTTTCCATATCCAACATCTCCCACAACGAGCCTATCCATAATCTTGCCACTAGACAAATCCGTATAGACATCATTGAAAGCTTTTTCTTGGTCAGGGGTCGGAGTGAATGGAAAACTCGTTTCAAATTCGCGCATAGTATCATCGTCAACCTGCATAACGATACCTTTACTTTGCTCGCGAGCGCGATAAAGTTTTAAGAGGTCAAAAGCGAGTTCCTTTACGCTTTCACGAACACGTTGCTTAACTTTTTCAAATGCAGTACCACCGATACTTGATAGCGCAGGGGTTTTATCACCACCGATATATCGTCCCAACATATCAAGTTGCTCGGTTGGAACATAAAGCCTATCGTTATTTTTATAACTCACGACTACATAATCGCGTTTTGCCCCTCCAACAGACAACTGCGTTACGCCTTCGCAAACACCAATTCCGTGGATTGCGTGTACGACATAGTCCCCTTGCTCTGGCAAAGTAAACGTATCCGTAACACTCACCATTTGCTTGTCCCATTTTGTTTTAACGCGCTCAAAGTGGCTGTCTTGACTACCCAAAACAAGCAATTTATCAGTTACAAAACACGCGCCCAACTGGAGCGAATGAACAAAAATATTTACCCTATTAGAGCGAATGTCATCAAGACTTGCAATTTGCTCGACTGCAACATATCTCCCCAGTTTTTCAGCCAAATCACCAGCTTGAGTCGCATCACCTGCGGTCGCAATAACCTCGTAGCCATTGCCAAGAAATTCTTTAAGATTAGAGGCATATTCCTCGTAATTTCGCCCCAATTTAGGCACAGGCAATGTTGCAAAATTTAACACCATATCGGGAGAAAAAAACTTGTTTTGTGTCATCAATGACTGAAATGATAAAGCGCGACATTTAGATAATTCTGCCTTTAATTCGTCTAAATCAAGAACTGAATTTTTATGTAACAAACATAATTGTCCGCTTTTTATTCCCGCTTCAACATTTTGCTTACATACTTCTACGTGCGCATCAAGCGCATTAAAAACAGCGCGTGGTTGGTCAATAATAAAGGTAAAATTTGCAAGTAATTTTGGCAAAAGTATGCTTTCTGTAAAACACGAAACAAAGTTCCAAGCCTCGCGAGGCAAGTGTGAATTAATAAGTTCGATTGCGTGGGAAAAAGCACCCAAATTAGCCTCAAAATCGCTAGGACTCTTTGCCTTCCCTGCCAACTTCTTCATCGTGGCAATTTGTGAGTTTATGCTTTCACAAATTTCAGTACGCTCAATTTCTTCAAGTTCAAAACCATTTGGACAAAGGTTGATTTCTTCAATTTTATCAATCGAATATTGCGTCAAAACATTAAAGGACGAAATTTTTTCAATTTGTGTATCAAAAAAATGCAAACGCACGGGCAGTTGTGAGTTTATAGGGAAAATATCTACCACATCACCACGGCGCGCCCACTGCCCAACTCCATCAATACTTTCAACGCGTTTATAACCGCGCTTTATTAGTTTTTCACCCAAAAGCGCAGGTTCAATATCATCGCCAATCCTTAAAACTAATTTATTTCTCTCCCATAATGCACGAGGCACAAAACGAGTTGCGAGTGTTTCCGCCGTTATCACCAAAACATCAATTTCACCACGGATTGCCTTGAAAATTGCGCTTTGATTTTCAAGCCCACCACTACCAAACTCTAAAATGTGCAAGCAAAAATCATCACTTGCACAATCCAGAACAGCAACCTTTTTTCCAAGGCTTTCAAACTGCTTTTTAATAATTTCCAACTTATCAGTTTCAGCAGTAATATAACAAAGGGGCGCATCAATTTGACTAGAAACAAATGTGCGCTCACCCAAATTAAAGCCAAAAACGCTCAATGATTTTGAGCGAATTTGCGTAATAATTTCATTTATTTTCTTATTTTCAAATAATTTTTGCATAATCGACCTATTTTGTGTCGGCAACAGCGCCTGAATTAATGAATGTTTTTGCATATTCAACGGCTTTGTCAATACTTATTTCAACATTCGCACGAGTTTTTGGGTCCATTTTTCGCAAAACATATTCCGCCAAATCTGACCCACGCGATGGCGAATCAACCCCAATGCGAATACGAGCAAAATCTGTCGTACCAAGGCGAGCCGTAACCGAGCGCAAACCATTATGCGTCCCGGCAGAACCCGATGGTCTAGCCCTTGCAAGCCCAGCGGTCAGGTCCACATCATCAAGCACAACACAAACATCAACGGGTTTTATGCTATATTTTTTTGTTATCGCATAAACGCAATCGCCACTGTTATTCATAAATGTGAGAGGTTTTAACAAAATAAAGTCTACGCCTTCTGGTGTAGTAACTTCTGCCATAAGTCCATTCTTGCGTTTTTTCTTAATTTGCACACCATAAAAATCTGCAAGTTTATCAATCGCTTCAAAACCTACATTATGCGGGGTATTATTAAATTCCGCACCTGGATTTCCGAGTCCAACAATTAATTTCATAAATTCCTCCTATTTTTTAATTATTCCCTTTTCGATATAACTAAACGGTTCTATTATACTATTTGGTGTAATCTTGCTTCCCACAATAACACTATGCATAATATTTGAGCCATCTCCAATCCCGCTATCAATAATAGTGTTCCCAACTTGCAAGATAACATTATCACCAACAACAGTTTTACCTTGCAAAGAGTTTTGGGGATATATCACAGTATTTTCGCCTATAATAACGTCTGCATCAACACTTGTCCACGTAGGGTCAATGAATTGCACTCCATTTTTTAAGTGAAAATCAATTATTCGTTTTTTTAGCACAGCCTGCGCTTGTACAAGCGTATCCATATCGCACACAACCATAAAATCCTGCAATCCTGCAAAATTTGGAAGTGTCGCGCTATATAATTTATCTGCCGTCTTTACATATTCAGTTTTAAAAATAAATCCACGCTCAAACTTGCATACATTCATTCCCTTACTTTGCGCATAATCAAGGCAGGAAAGGAAGATTTTTCTTCTTAAAAGTGGTGTATCCGCGTAAAAAACTGCGGTGTATTTATGTTCAGTGAGGTGCGGACGAATTGTTTCCAAAATATCCGCCTGCGCCGTGGTTTCAATCTCAAAAATTGGGCATTTATCAAAAGCAAGCCCCACCCATTCAGTCATTGTTTTACCCCAAATAGTGGTATCAAAACTACGTTTTTTGCCTGTAAATGCTGGGTGGTGAATTTTCAAAATAATAACAGCACAATCGCTATCTATCGGCTGGCGCATATTTGAACGCGCCCAAAGGCTATCGATTTCGTCAATGCTTTCGTTTGAAATTTCCGTGTCATAATCCATACTTAAAATTGGCATAAAATCACCTCACTCTTTGTTTTTGCGTAAACTTTTAAAGAAATCGCTCAAAATTTTTCCGCACTCATCTTCCAATATTCCTCCAACCACTTTTGGGCGATGGTTAAATCTTGTATCCTCTGGGAGATTGTAAAGCGTGCCACAACAACCAGCCTTTGGGTCATATGCTCCGAAAATTACACTACGCACTCGCGCATTGATGCAAGCACCAGCACACATTGGGCAAGGTTCGAGAGTAACATACAAATCACAATCAGTTAGTCTCCAATCACCAAGTTTTTCTATCGCCTTGTTTATCGCAATCATTTCCGCGTGCAAAAGCGCATTGTTGCCCCTATTTTTCTTATTGTGTCCGCGAGCAATAACCTTGCCATTACGAACAATAACCGCACCAATTGGGACTTCTTGCTTTTCCTTTGCCTTGCCTGCTTCAACCATCGCAACTCTCATAAATCTTTCATATTCGTCCATTTTTTGCTCCTCATTCCGCGATTACGATAAAATAACGCATTATATTCCTCAATTATAGCAAAAACGTACTAAAAACGCAAATAATTTTAACGCTAAAAACAAAAAAGATACAATAAAAAGCACCCTTTTTTCTTATTTTTCAATATTTTCTTTTATTTAATATCTATCCGCTTTTTATGTCTTAAATATTTGAACAAATCGTCATAGATACGGTGCGTTTTTTGCCAAATTTTAGGCAAATGCTCGCGCCCGATTGGATGCAAAAGTCTATCATTACCTACTTCAATTGTAAGACTAGGGATTTTTAAATTTTCTATACACCAATCTTTATAACCGCCCGCACTTTTTCCTGACGGGATAATTTTATATCCCGTACTCTTACTAACCACTTTCGCAACCCGCTTATCTCTCCGTTTTGCGCATAATTCTTGGTGAAAATCATAATAAATAACTTCCCCTTTACAATGAAAAGAGAGTGTAAAATCTGGCATAATTCTTTTTGTAAAATCAATCAAAGCTCGCGTTTCTGGTTCGCTATTTGGAATGCTTCCAATATAATTTTGAGAACCCGCGTGCAATACATTATGCTTCCCCGTTCCCCAACGTGCGTGAAAATTAACATTCAAGTCAACTCCGCGCGCATTCGCTTTCCAAAGTGAAAAATCAATACTTTCACCGTTTAACTTAATCAAATTCTCTTTTGCATACTCTGCTGTATCAACCCCATCAAGACAAAGCGCGACCCCATCAATATTCACCACGGGGATAATATACACGGTGCCGTTCCCGTGCCCAAGGCTTTTTAGCAAATCAATTGCGTGCAAGTTAGCCAAAAAATATGTAATATGCTCGCGAGCATGTATAGCATATTGCGCCAATATAACAGGTCTGCCGCAACCAATTTCATAAGCATAAATTGGGCGTCCAAGCAATGTCTGCCCGATTTCAATTTGTTCCGCACCTCGCGCAACTAATTGTTTACTATCTTCTTTTAATATTTCCAAAAATTTCATAAAAACTTATATGCGCACTTCCATTTTTTTGATACCTGATTTTTTCCTACATTTTCATTTGTTAATTCTATTAATTTGTGTTACACTATAAAAAAGGAGTTTAAATGTCTAAAAAATTTTGGCTTTTTGCAGGAATTTCCGCTGGCGGGCTTTTTGTTGGATTTTTAACAATTACAATAATTCTTGCGTGTAATGGTTTTTCGCCACTAGATATAGATTTAGCGATTGCAAACTGGGCGTACGATGTTAGAGGCGAACAAGGAGGCGCTACATATTGGTTTTTTCGCATAATAACTGAATTTGGCTATACATATTTTGTTATTTTCATTATCATATTAATGGGAATAATTTGGCGTTTCAAGAGCAAAACTTGGTTCTTTGCTGGAACAATTCTTGTTTCTTGGCTTTTGCAAAAACTCATAAAATTTATAGTAATGCGCCCACGACCAGACGAGACACTTTGGTGGATGACCGAAACTTCTTCAAGTTTTCCAAGCGGACACTCAATAACAGTTGCTTGCGTGTTCGTACTTCTTGCTTACTTCGTCCTCACCTCTCCTGCTGTAAAGACTTGGGCAAAATGGCTTATTACCTCACTCTCCGCTCTAGCGATTATTCTAGTTCCCCTCAGCCGAATTATTTTAGGCGTGCACTATTTCACTGATGTTCTCGCAGGTGTATTTTTTGGTGCACTCATCGCAGTTCTTGGAATAATCGCCTTCAATCTATTTAAATATATAATGAATAAAAAGAAAGAAAGCACTTCCTGATGAAGGCTTTTTTCTTTAATAATTGATTAGAAACTTTTTGCCATTGCCAGTTTGAATAGTAACGGCTTTTTTAATTTTAACATCAAAAATATCCACCAACAACACATCTAAATACTTAATAAAATCATTTCTATTTCTCAATTTTATAGTTTTAATTTCATCGTGCTCGTCAAAGAATTGATGGTCATAAACATAATCAAAATCTTTCATAAATTCCTCCCTATAAATTCTGTATCGCAATTTTTTCTTTTGTGCCATCACCCAGCGTAATCACGATAGAATCATCTTCTACATAAAATTCATTTTCAATTTCAAGCATAATAATGCTCAAAAGCGACTCAAAAAAACTTTCTTTTGTTTTCATATTTTTCTCCTTTTTGTGAAATTTGTTTTGCAAAGTGGTCGAATAATATTGCAACACTTGAAGTATATCACCTAATTAACCAAAAATAAATAAAAATTAAGCACTTTTCAACATAATTTGTGCATAAAAATAAACATTTTTGAGGTGATTTTGTCTTATTTTGTAGAAAGATTTCGTTTTTTGTTGAGCGAAAAAAATATGTCCACCGTTGATTTTAAAGAAAAAGTAGGGATAAGTACAACACAATCTGGAAAATATCTTGCTGGATATTATGAACCATCATTAAAAAATATAATTAAAATATGTGAGTATTTCAAATGTTCCATAGATTATATTATGGGGCTTGATGACATTCCAAACAGATTTGGCAATTTTAACGTACCTAGCGTATCAAAATTTTTAGATAGATACAATGATTTATTGATTAAAAACAAAACAAATCACAATCGAGCCACAAAAGAACTAAAATTTAATCGCAACAACTTAATCTATTGGAAACAAAATAAAACTTTTCCTACTTTAACAATTCTTTATAATCTAGCAAATTATCTATCCACTTCTATTGAATATTTAATCGGCAGAACAGATATAAGGAGTTAATATGAATTTTACTGAAAGTTTGCAAGAATTGATGCTACTAAATAATGTGGATGCCAAAACTTTACATCAACAAACCAAAATAGATTTAAGCACTATTTACGATTATTTCAAGGGAACATTTCCCAAAATACATAATGCTATTTTGCTAGCAAATTACTTTAATTGCTCTCTAAACTACCTATTTGGATTAGATTTTGAGCCAAACTCAACATCTTTTTCTCAAGAATATAATTCAAATCTATTTTTTGAAAGATACACCAAATTATTAAAAGAACAAAAAATAAGCAACCACAAACTATGCAAAGATACAGGTGTAAACGAAAGTAGTTATTGGCTATGGAGCAAGGGAGGTTTACCAAAATTAGAGGGAATGATAAAAATAGCCCAATATTTAAATTGCTCTTTAGATTATTTGGTAGGAAGAAATGACACAAGATAACTTTTTTGTAGAAAATATGTCAGATTTGTTGAAAGAGAAAAATGTTTCCATTCAAGAACTTGAAGAAAAAGGAATTATCCCTTATCTTAATTCCTTACTTTTAATCGCAAAATATCTTGAATGTGGAATTGACGATTTATTGTTTTAACAAAAACAGAGCGAACTGCTCTGTTTTTTTGTATAATTATTCATTTTTGACTTTGAGCTTGAGAAACTCTTAACGACTCTTGCACGCGCTCCAATTTTACAGTATCATCACGCATAAGTTTACGAGCCTCCTCCATACCGCAATTGCATTGTTCTTTTAACAACTCCGCGTTTAAGATAGTTTTTGAAACTTGGTCCTCAATATCAAAATCAAACTGTATCATCGCCCTATTCTTATCAAGTAAAGTTAAAATCTTTTTACTATTTTTCAAAATATAATCACAATTTTTTACTGCATTATTAGCCAAATCTCGCATTATTGTATAAGAAGTCTTATACTTTTTCATAAGAGCACCCATTACTTTCTTAAATTCTGCATAATTATCCCCATTTAAAGCCAAGCAATTTTCAAGATATTCGTCAAAAATATCGTTAATATAATAGAATTTTTCTGCTTCCTTTACAATCTCACCATATATATCGTTAGCCTTAATTCTGGCATCAATAAGTTTGTTATAACCTTCAAAAATATCAACGATATCACGATTTGCGAATTTTTCAATAAATACTTTATCATATTGACTTAAATTTTCTTTTGCATTTTTATCGCTTTCTTTTATTTTTCGCATAACCACTTTTGTTTTTTCTTGCTCAATAGGAGCGCCTTCAATAATAATGTCTACCATAAAAAACCTCATAAATTTTATACCTAAATATATCACATTTTAAGGCTTTTGTCAAGTTGTATATTTATTCATTTATTTTCTATTTATAGAGCATTGTCTACATATACCGCAGTCCTTTTTATTAAAGATTGATATTATAGCAATTTCAATTACAATTATTATCAATACACAAACCAGCATCAACCACGCAAAATCTATTATCCCTACTTTTTCAATCATTTTTCCAATTCCATAAGCAATCGCTCCGAAAATATACGCTAACGCAAACTGACCTACCAAATACCCCCAAAAGACTTTTCTAGACACATTTTGACGAATCTGAATTAAAGCACTTATACACGGCGAATATAACAAACAAAACACCAGAAACGCAAGGCAAGATGCACTTGTAAAAGACACTACACTACCATCAAGCAAACTACTAGCAATATTTCCATTAGTTACACCATTTAGAACAGCAATTCCCGATAATGTTAATTCTTTTGCAACTAGACCAAAAAACAAGGCACACACAACACCCCACTCAAAACCGAGTGGCGCAAATATTGGAGCAATTAATTGAGAAAGGCTTTCTAATATACTTGTTTGCTGCTCTGGTATTGTTATATATGAAAAAGTTATAGTAAAATTATTACATAACCAAATTATAATTGTACAAGCTAATAAAATAGTCCAAATTCTTGATAAGAACAGCCAAGCATTTCGCCCCACTATTCCAAAAATCTTTTTAATTGAAGGCACACGCAGTGGAGTAAACTCTAAAATTTCTTCATTTGGTTTTGTTGGATAAATTTTTTGCATTACAAGAGCGATAGCAATCGCAAGTGCTATACCCAACAAATATAGCCCGAAAATAACAAGAACACTTCCACTTCCAAAAAACGCACCAGCAATTGCTCCAAATACTGGTAATTTTGCGCTACAAGACATAAATGGAATTAGTAAAATTGTTTTTAAGCGCGCACGTTTATTTTGTAATGTTTTAGTCGTTGGAATTGCCGTTGTACTACAACCAAACCCCATAAGCAAACTAAAAACACTTCGCCCTGATAATCCGATTTTGCTAAAAATACCCTCAAACAACCACGCCAATCTACTGATATAACCGCTTTGCTCCAAAATTTCAAGAAAAAGAAACAATAATATTACTTGCGGAAGAAAGCTAAACACACTGCCTAGTCCACCTATTATTGCTTGATTAAAAAATTCAGTTAACCAAATTGGTGCTGAAAGTAAATTTAATAAGGTTAATAATCCGCCACCCAGCCAATCTACAATAACAAAACAAGCAACACTACTTAAAAAATCCCCAAAAAAACCAAAAGTAAGATAAAAAACACATAACATTACAACAAGAAAAACAGGAATTGCAAAATATTTATTTAATATTATTTTATCTAACTTACTATATCCATATGGTTCTTTTGATTTTAATTTTACACATTCATCTAAAATTTTATTTATATACGCTTTTCTATCACAAAAAATTGTTTTTACGCCATCTTTTAATATTAAATGACGCAATTTAGCTTGAACATCAAGAGGAATTTCGCACCCCCACAACTCATCAAGTGCCCCCTCCCGAACTCTTATAGCATTATACAACAACAAATCATCTCTGCAATATTGCGTCAAAACATTTTTAACCTTATCCAGCTCCCATTTTTGCGTGTATTGCATAATACTATCAAAATTAGTAAAAATTACGTCATTTTTTGCATTTTTTGATGTTTTTTTGCATTTTTTGTCGAATTTTGTTACTTTTACCCCCAATATTTGGGATAAAGCATTATCATCAATCTTAACACCACGATGCTTACTATCTTCCCAAAAATTCAATAAAACAATAATATTTAATCTTAATTCAAGCAGTTGTAGAGTTAAATTTAATGAACGTTCTAAATTATTACAGTCAATAACATTAAGAAAAATAGCATCTTGATTTTTTAATACCTCACGTACAGTAACCGCTTCTTCTGGTGAAAAAGGCGTTAAACCATACACACCGGGTAAATCGTAAAGCATATATTTCTGATTATCCAAAATCATAACCCCAGAATTAACTGAAACCGTAACACCGTGCCAATTACCTGTATGAACATCGCTCCCAGTTAATTTATTAAAAATGGTCGACTTACCCGCATTAGGCAATCCGATTAAATAAATCTTTTTCATAACTTTTCTACCAATATTAGTTGTGTGATATTTTTTCTTATACCCAACATAACACCCGCTATTGAATAAACACCGCCACCAGCCTTGCGTTGTGATAAAACTTCAATAACTACATTTGGAGCACAACCTAATTCAAAAATTCTTCGTCTTAAAAAAATGGGGGCATTTACATCTTTTATACGCGCTCGTTCACCAATAGATAATTGCGACAATTTCATATAATATATTATGATTTTAATATTTTTTTAAGAATAAAATCAATACAAAAAAGAAAAACACTGCATAATACAGTGTTTTTTGATAAAAATTGCTATTTTTTTGCATTTTTCTCTGATTTTTCAATATCATTCTTAAAATCATTTAATAAATCTATAAAGTTACTCACATCCTTAAACTGGCGATAAACAGAGGCAAAACGAATGTAAGCAACTTCATCAACAACCTTAATTTGCTCCATTACCAATTCACCAATTTTTTTACTATTGATTTCAGGTTCCAAACAATTGTATATTTCACGTTCAATGTTTGCCACCATTTCTTCAATTTGAGCAAATGTAACAGGACGCTTTTCACACGCCTTTATAATACCTTTACGAATTTTTTCTCGGTCAAATGGTTGTCGTTCCCCTGTAGATTTGATGACTAAAACAGGGATTGTTTCATATTCCTCAAATGTAGTAAAACGCTTACCACATTGAGTACATTCGCGTCTACGGCGCACACTTGTGTAGTCCTCATTTGTCCTACTATCTATGACCTTACTATCAATGCAACCACAATATTTACATTTCATAATATTCTCCATTTTAACATATAGTGATTAATTTTTGCGGTTTACCCGCTTATTTTTGTCACATAGTTGCAGATTTTTAATTTTTATTTAACACGTATAATTTATTTATAGCACGAGTGCAAGCTATATATTTTAAGTTAGTTCCCATTTCTCCATCAAACAAGCCACCGCTTTTTACGACAATTGCAGTGTTAAATTCTAATCCTTTTGATAGACTTACTGGAATAACTTGTACTTGCGTGTATGCATCACTTTTTGCAGTATCTACAAGTCCCACTTTATCAACAAATTTTTTGCTTAACTTTTCAACTATTTCCTTAGCAGTTTGAACATCACCTGTAATAACTCCTATCGTTCCATTATTAACAATTTCTTTATTCAGGATTGCCGAAATTTCATTAAAAAGTTTAGTTTTATCACTAAAATCTTTTTCAATCACAGGTTCATTATTTAATAATCTAAATGCATTGTGTCGTGGATTTCCAATAATTTTTGAACAATATTCAACTATTTCCTCGCTACTACGATATGTATTGTCTAGTTCATAATACACACCTTCACCATAGTGTTTGAGCTGTAAAACGCTCTTCAAATCCCCAGTCCCGAGCGGATGCGTCTGCTGATATTTATCCCCAAAAATGCTAAACTGCGCACGCGGGAACAATCCAAATAAGAAATCCAAGAAAAGAGCAGGATATTCTTGAGCCTCGTCAATAATAATGTGGCGGATATTCATTTTTACAATAACATCACTCAATTTAGACTTCAAAACACACATCAAAATCGCATCTTCTGTCTTAATAACACTCAAATCGGGTTCACCAAAACCGCAATCTAGACACATACTTTTGTACAAACTTTCAAGATGAGTGTTAGCATTAAAACATTCCAAAATGTGTTGCTTTATTTGAGCACGAATTGGCGCCTTGTCTTCCACTTTTGTTTTTCGCACAACAAAATCGGTTATAGCATTAAATCTATTAAAATAAGGCAAATCACCATAATCATTTAGAAATAACCTGTTTAGCAGTTTTGGAGAAAAAGGAATATCGCGCAACTTAAAGCCTTTGATTGCTGTCGTATTGTTTATTAAATTTTCTACCCATTCGCCTATTTTTTCTTTCATTTTTAAGTCTAACTTCGCTTTTACAATAGCGCGAGCATCGTCACTTAACCCTAAATAACGGCTTAAAAACATATCACTCTCTTCAAAGTGACGTGGTGTTTTTAGTAAACGACCAATAAATTTAGCCATTGTGGCACTGCGAGTGTTTTGCTCGCCCAATTCAGGCAAAACACCTTCTATATGACTCATAAATGCCTCATTTAATGTAAAAATAAGGATATTTGCTGAATTAAGGTCTTTTAAGCGATATAAAGCATATGCAATTCTATGAAGTGCAACGGTAGTTTTACCACTGCCAGCATATCCCTGCACAACCACCAAATCATTTTTAAGGTCGCGAATAATCGCATTTTGCTCGGCTTGAATTGTTGATGCAATGTTGTGTAATTTGTCAGTACTGATTTTGCTTAAAACTTTTTGCAAATAGTCGTCAAAAATATTTATGTCCTTGTCATACATATCAATAAGTTTGCCGTTTTGTATGTCATATTGACGTTTAAGTGTAATTTTACCATCAATTTTACCAACGGGCGAACGAAAACTCGCTTCACCTAGCCCATAATCATAAAAAAGTTCACAAATAGGAGCGCGCCAGTCATAAACATAGTATTTATTATCCTGTTCAATCCCCATTAGCCCAACGTAGAAATCGTCATCAGCCTTTTTGCTCTCAAAACGAACGCGACCAAAATATGGACGACCGCGATTACGTTTGAGTTTTTCCGTCTTGTCAATATTTTGATTGCCAATTTCAATTAAATTATCAATGCGTTCGTTAATTCCAACGCGCTCATAAGGGTCAATGTCACCAAAAATCTGCGTTCCTCGAACATAGTAGTCGCGTAATTCCGAAACAAATTGTTTCGTTTCAGCAATACTACTGCTTAAAGTTTCGATTTGCTGGTCAATTACCTTTACTGTTTTATCTAAATAGTCTTGTTCTAATTGCCATTCTTTGTTATCCATTTTCCCTCCAAGGTTTTTAGTAAGTTAAGCATAGCACAAAAGGCATAAAAAGTCAAATAAAGCACTACATATCGCAGTGCTTTCTAATTATTTGCAATAGTAAAGAATACCTATCGTATTTGGCCCGCAGTGAGTTCCCACTGTACAACCTGCTTCTGTTTCGATAACTTCGTCAAATTTATCCTTGATTTGTTCTCGAATAGCCTCAACAATAGCACTATCAATAGGCGTGTGTGTTATAAAACAACGTTTGCGGTCTATGTCAGAATAATTTGCCAAAATGTAATCGACATACTTCGGAACAATCTTATCAAACTTACCCATAAGTTTATTACCGACTTTCATTTCGCCTTCTTTTAGGACAATAATTGGCTTGATTTGAAGAAGTCCCGCACTCCATTTTGCGACACTAGAACAACGTCCACCTTTGTGTAAATATGTTAGTTTGTCGATAATAAAACTTGCCTGAACCTTATCGCGACGGGCACAAATTTTATCATAAATCTCGCTTGCTTCTAGCCCTTCATTCGCTAAATCCTTGGCATAAAGCATTTGAAGTCCAACACCTGTTGAAAGTGATTGAGAGTCAACAACAAAAACCTTGCCCTTAAATTCCTCCGCACCAACAACCGAATTTTGATTAATAACGCTGAGTTTTGAGGAGATTGTAAAGTGAATAATCGCGTCATACCCGCCATCACTTTCCAATTGTTCCTTAAAAAAGTCACTTGCCTCAACTGCATTATATGCTGATGTTTTTGGCAAAATTGGATTTTCTTTTAAAAACTTATAGAACTCTTCTTGCGAAATATCGCGTGAGTCTGCATATTCCTTATCACCTAAATTTATGTGCACTGGTAAAATGCTGAAATTATTTTTTTCAATCAATTCACGGCTTAAATCGCAACTAGAATCGGCTGTAATTTTTATTTTCATTAAATCACCTACTTTATTTAATTCCTTAATATTTTGCCACAAAACTCAAAAAAAATCAAACAAAAAAAGGCCAAAAAGTAATTTTGTACTTTTAGCTCTTTTTGTTTAATGGTTTAAATTCTTTTTGATAAAAATCCTTCTAAATCGTCAATTTTTACGCGTTCTTGTTGCATTGTATCGCGGTCGCGGATAGTTACTGCGCCGTCTTCAAGGCTGTCAAAGTCGAAAGTAATGCAGAATGGAGTTCCGATTTCGTCTTGTCTGCGATAACGTTTACCTATTGACCCTGTTACGTCAAACTCGCAACGGAAACGTTCGTTAAGTTTCTTGTACAATTCAAAGGCTGGTTCTTCAAGTTTCTTACTCAAAGGCAAAACTGCCACTTTGATTGGGGCAATCTTTGGGTCAAAGCCAAGAACCACGCGTTCATCATCACCCTCCAACTTCTCAACACGATATGCACTGCAAAGTACTGCAAGAAACATTCTGTCCACACCAACACTTGGCTCAACAACATATGGAATATAACTTTCGTTAGTATATGGGTCTGTATAACTCATATCTTCGCCACTAAATTGCTGATGTTGTGTGAGGTCGTAGTTTGTACGATTTGCAATACCCCACAACTCACCCCAACCAAATGGGAATTTAAATTCAATGTCTGTTGTAGCAGCAGAATAGAAACAAAGTTCTTCTGGTGCGTGGTCACGGAAACGAAGTGCATTTTTCTCAACACCAATATTTACCAAGAAATCGAAGCACGCCTGTCTGTAATATTTATGCCAATCCATAGCACTATCTGGGTGGCAGAAAAATTCCATTTCCATTTGTTCAAACTCGCGAGTACGGAAAATGAAGTTGCCCGGTGTGATTTCATTTCTGAATGCTTTACCTATTTGACAAACACCCATAGGAAGTTTGCTACGAGTTGAACGTTGAACATTCTTAAAGTTTACAAATATACCACCCGCTGTTTCTGGGCGCAAATAAACAGTATTTGTATTGTCCTCTGTTACACCAATAAACGTTTTGAACATTAAGTTAAACTTTCTGATAGGAGTAAAGTCGCATTTGCCACAATCGGGACATTTGATATTATTGTCTTTGATATAGTTCTGCATTTGCTCGTCAGTCATTGCCTCAACACTTCCGACTTCGTGCTTACGTCCCGCCTGTTCCTCATTAAAGAGCCATTCTTCTATCAATTTGTCAGCGCGATGACGAGTCTTGCATCCCTTACAGTCGAGCAATGGGTCGCTAAATCCACTGAGGTGTCCGCTTGCCTCCCAAACGCGAGGGTTCATAATGATTGCGCTATCAAGCCCGACATTGTGAGGCTCTTGTTGCACAAATCTACGCCACCAAGCATTTTTTATGTTATTTTTCAACTCTACGCCCAATGGACCGTAATCCCAACTATTACTTAAACCGCCATAGATTTCACTACCAGCAAAAACAAAACCGCGATTCTTGCAAAGCGCAATAAGGTCAACCATTGTCAAATCGTCTTTCATATTATCTCCTTAAATGTGTCATTTTTTTGTTATAATCATATATTATAATATAAATTTACCAATTAATCAAGTGCAAAAGTATAATTTATGTTAAATAAAAATTAAATTATCACATTGTTTTAGTGGACAAATTTATTGTAAAATGATAAAATTTTCGCGTTACCAAAGGAGGATTTTATGGAACAAGAATTCAACAGAATGCCACTTATTGGCGATGATGCGCCCGCTTTTAGCGCAGTTACAACCCAAGGAAACATCAATTTCCCTGAAGATTACAAAGGCAAATGGGTTATACTATTTTCTCACCCAGCCGATTTCACCCCAGTTTGCACAACTGAATTTATGACATTTGGCTCAATGATTAAAGAATTTGACGAGTTAAATGTTCAACTTTTAGGTTTGTCTGTCGACTCGCTATATTCGCATATTGCGTGGTTAAGAAAAATCCAAGAACTTGAATGGAATGGCAAGAAAAACATCGAGGTAACTTTCCCACTTATCGAAGACATTCGTATGGAAGTTGCAAACAAATATGGTATGATTCAACCCGGACAATCAAATACGCAAGCCGTTCGCGCTGTTTTTGTTATTGACCCAAAAGCAAAAATTCGCACAATACTTTACTACCCACTTTCAACTGGACGTAATTTTGACGAAATTAAGCGTATTGTTATAGCATTGCAAAAAGCTGACGCTGAAAATATTGCCACACCTGCCGACTGGCGTCCTGGTGATGATGTAATCGTGCCAACTGCTGGTTCTTGTGGTACAGCCAAAGAACGTATGGATAATCAGACAAACGAACAATATTGCCTTGATTGGTTTATGTGCTTTAAGCGCGAAAAAAAATAGAATTAACATAAAACTTTATCTACACTGGATAAAGTTTTATTTTTTATCGACATTTTTTTGATAATTTTATTGCATAGTACTATGCATAGCACATTGCGTAGTACTATTTTTAACAAAAAAACAAGTAGTCGGTGGTTTTGACTACTTGTTTTTTTATTTATGCGGTTGGAAATAAGGTTACTCCTCCGCTAGTAATACTTCCACTACCTGTAATGTTAGTAGTGTCGATTAAGTCCGCCCCGCTCACGCAAAGCGCATCAGTTGAACCACTAATCTCAATGTTTGCATTCAACACAATCGCAAGAGTTCCCGCGTTGTAAGTGTTGAATAAGCCACTTAATCCCGAACCAGTCAATACAATATCACCCGCTATCGTAATGGAAACATCACCGCTATTTGTTTGCGCAATTGTGCTAGCATTTGTGCCTGATATTGTACTTTCATTCAACACAAGCCCAGAGATATTGCCGTCATTAGTGCTTGCAATGAATGCTTTCGCATTTGTTAGATTAGCACTAACTTCTCCACCATCAAGCCCCGAAATTGTACCATTGTTGATAATTACCATTGATGTCATATCTCCGCTTAATCCGCTCGCGGTAATGTTGAATATTCCGTTGTTTGTGCCTACAAGCGCATTAACGCCCGCGGTCCTTATGTTGGTTATTGTTGCATTAACTGTCGATTGAACGGCAATAGAATTTGTGATTGCATAGAACGTTGTTCCCGCCTCTGCACTGATTTTCACGTTTGTTAGTACAACATTTAATGTTAAGGTATTTTCACAAATTCCAACAACAAGCGCGCCCGATGTCAATGAATGCGCTTCAACATTTTCAAGGGTCAATATTGTGCCATCGGTGAACTTGGAATTTGCGCTTCCAAATAAATTGCTGTTCTCCAAAACTACGCCCGCATTTTTGAGAGTTGTAAAAGTACTCGCATTAGCAACGTTTCGGATAATCAATCCATTTGTAAATTCTGCACAATCAATCGCAACGTTTTCACTCATAATGAGCGCACAATTCCCCAAATTCATTGTATCACTTGGGATATTAATTGAATATTCACCCACATGGTCATTAGTGTATTCTAACGCACGTTCAAGTTGAGCAAGTGAACTAATATTAGTCATATCGACTGAAATTCCAAAAGTTGCACTTTCTCCTACTCGTGGCACAAATGCTTCAAGGTCGTAGAGGTTGTTCGCGCCGTCAGTCTTGCCCGTGAACACCCAAATTGAGCCGTCCATACCATCAAATGCGGTCGGGTTTGAAGTGAAGCAGTAAGTTGCGCTATCGCCAAACGTTGCCCCCAATGAAAGGCTATTTGTGATATTTCCGCTAGTAACAATAGCCCCACTTGTCGAATCAGTGTAAATTTCGCTTACGCTTCCAGAAACGCTGTCAGCAAGAATTGGTGTAACTGTCGCACCAAGCAATGCAACGCGCTTTACGCTACCAGCAATATTACCTACAAGCGTTGCGCTAATATTTGCAATCGCGTATCCATCACCATCGAGGTGTCCAACAAAACTTGCACTCTTTGAATAGCATTTTGTCATAAACGCAAAATCAATATCGCTAGTTAGAATATAGTGGTTTTCTGTCGTGCTAGTTAATGCCCAAATAAGGTCGCCCGCGTTACGAATGTGATAAGGGTTATCTTCTGAACCATCACCCGTACGAGTTAATGCAGTATTAGCCAAGTACGATGCGTGAGGAAGTCCATAGTTGCGCCCTGCTGTCAATTTGTACGCAGAACCGAGCGCCAACGACGAACTTTCTCTTTGGCCAGAACTTGTAAATGCTGTAAAGTTTGTATCAACATCAACTATATTTGCTCGTTCATAGTACACACCGTTCGCGTTTGCGATTCCCGTGCGTTGTGCCACAACCACACCCGTTGTCGCCGTGCCTGCATTATCTGTTATTGTAACGTTTGTGTAACAATTTAAATTATTAAATGTTGTAGATACACCATTCTGACACGAACCAACCAAGCCACCAAGCATTATGCTTGAATTTGTGTTATGATTTGTGATAGAGCCGATTACATAACTATTGACAAACACTGGTTTTGTGTCATTTCCGTTAGTCAAACCGACCAGACCACCAACGTTAGCGCTACCGCCTGCTGTTTCAACTCCACTATCCGTAACAATGCCGTGAAGTTCGATTGCAACATCAGCACCACAACCAGTAAGTTGACCATAATTTACACCAGCAAGTGCGCCTAGGTTAAGGTGTCCAGAATTTACGCCCAAAGCGATTTTTCCAGTAACATATACGTTAGATAAGATTGAATTTGTTCCAATTTCCCCAACAGCAACACCAAAGTTTGCACCGCTTGCAAGTTTTGCGGAAATTGTTGCCCTTATTGTTGCGCCAGAGAAAATCGAACCTTTACCACTTACTTCGCCCAAAGTTCCAAATATACCATAGTGAGTTTTGTTTAACTCTTGAATTGTTGAATAATCCAAAATGTCATAATCTACCACTATCGTATTTCCACCTGCATTATACCAGCCATACAATGTGCGCGCTGTTGTAATGTCAATTCCGCTCAAACTTGGGATATTTTGCAAGTAATAGTTGTAAGTACCTGAATTTTGACCCATTGCATTAAAGTTTGAAAGGCTAGAAATCAATATAGGATTACGTTTGCTTGCTCCTGTTGTTGTGTTGTATAGTGCTTGATATCTTGAAATTGCTGGGGTTTGATTACTCCACTCATCCATACTAATACGTGCATATACATTAGCACTTCCGCTTGGACGCACAAGTCCCTCATTAGTTCCAACACTTTTCAATATTGTGCCACTATTTACGCCTCGATTCAACCTATCGCTTGAAGTTAATGCTAAAT
>JAFUJK010000088.1 GCA_017468205.1 Clostridia bacterium | reverse complement strand
TTTTTAATTTATTTAAATCATCAAGTTCTATGAGTGTAAGGAAGTTTTTACAAACACTTTATTTTAGCGAGAATGAAATAAGACTCATCAAAAAAGAATTTGAGTTTGACGTTGAATATAAAATTAGAAACTTTAAGAAATCAAAAGAATTTAAGTGTTTAAAGGAAAATGATTTATTTATCAAATTTTACAATGAAAAAAGAAACAATCAAAGACAAGCATTTGGGGCTTATTTGTCAAGTTTTGGTGTTGATTTTGTTGAAGAGGGCTTTACTATTGTAGATATTGGCTGGAATGGCACAATGCAAGACCTTTTTTATAAATATTTTGATGGAAAGATAAAAATTAATGGTTACTATGTTGGTAGTAACAAGCAAGGTACGGAGCATAATTTTAAGCAAGGTTTGTTGTACGATAAAAATAATAATAAGTTATTTGGCAATTCAATAAACAAACATACAGTTTATAATTATGAACAAATATGCAGAGCGAATCATAATAGATGTGATGCTTATGAAATTGATAGGGGCAAAGTTAATATAATTTTGGATACAAAATTGAAGGACGGCGAAATTTATAAGAATATTACAGCACCACTTCAAGCGCAAATTGTTGAAAAATTTGAAAAAATTTCAAAATTAGATTATAAGAATTTGTCAAATATAAATGTTGTTGCAACTAAATATTATTATAAAATGGTTAAGAAAAAGAATAAGAATGACTGGGATTGGTTGTTTAAAAGTCAGAATTCTCATCACGACAATTTTGGTGATGCTAGATATCCGTTTAAGATTGTTGGACAAAGTATACGTAAATTTGCGTTTAAGCTACTAGATATGTTTTTTATAGTTGGAAAATCTATAAAAATAAATAATATGCAATTTAAATATAAAAAATAAGGCTATTTAGTCTTATTTTTTGTTTTCTTTTTTGTTTTTGGCTTTTTGATTACCATTTCGTCTATGTCGCTTTCTTCGTCATCAATGTTTTCTTGTGGGGGCTCTTTTTCGTTATCTTCTTTTGCTTCTTTTTCTTTTTTCTTTTTAGATTCGTAAATTTTACCTTTCTTTATAGGAAGGGCGATTATAGAGTAAATTGCACAAATTCCTATCACGCAATAGAGGAAGCGACTGACAAAATGTGCTTGGCTACCAAATATGCCAGCGATAACATCAAACTGGAATAAACCAATACAAAACCAGTTAATTCCGCCAAAAATAACGATAAAAAACGCGATTAAATTAAACATTGTTGCTTTTTACTCCTTTTTTAAATTAAAATGCGCAAAATTTACAATATTTATGCATTGATAGCGAAAATCTGCCGTAAAATCTACACCTTTTAACAATTTCGACAAAATGCGTCATAAAACAATGTTTTACGACAAAAATTGCAGAAACGCGCGTTCAAAAATTATTGATTTGGTGATTTGGGTGGTATATACTTTTATTGCAAGTATATAAAATAAGGAGATAAAAATGAAAAAACTCAAAATTGCCATTATCGATGACAGCCAACAAATGAAGAAAAATATTGAGGAACATTATGAAAATAACAGCAATTATGACGTAGTACTTTTAAGTGGTGATGGAGCAACTGCTGCGGAGGATATTAAGAAAAGTGGGGCTGATGTAGTTTTGCTTGATTTAGTGCTTCCTAATCGCGACGGATTGGCAGTTTTGGGGGAAATTATGTCTGAAATTAACCCTCCCAAAGTGATTATAACAACCGCTCTTGTAGGGGACACATTCATACATAAAGCAATGCAATTGGGGGCCAGCGATTATGTTGTAAAGCCTTTTGATATTACTCTTATGGACAAGAAAATTGAACAGGTTATGAGTGTTGAACGTGAAGACGTAAATAAACAAAATATGGTTGACAAGGTCGTTGAGCATTATGCGACAAAAACCACAAAAAATCGCAATCTTGATGAACGAATAAGCAACATTTTTATTACTGTTGGAATTCCTGCGCACATTAAAGGATATCAATTCTTGCGTGAGGCGATTAAAATGGCAGTTGATAGTCCCGATATCGTAAACAGCATTACAAAAAAATTATATCCAAATATTGCAGAAAAATTTGATACTAGCCCAAGTAAAGTGGAACGCGCAATTAGACATGCTATTGAAGTTGCTTGGAATAGGGGGAAGATTGAAAACATCAATTCTGTGTTTGGTTTACAAGTTTATGGAACTAACGAAAAACCAACAAATGGGGAGTTTATAGCCCTTGTAGCGGACAAAATGATAATCGAAGGTTGCTAAAAACAAAAAATTTTCAAAAAAAGTGCATATTTTAGTTTACTTTTTTCTAATTACTATATATAATTAAAGACAAATTTTACATTAGGAGATTAGTATTGTGGAAAAGAAAATAGAATTTGTGCGCTGTCCAAGATGTGAACTTAATTTTATTAACAAGGCAGATAAGTTGTGTAGCGTATGTAGGAAAGAGGTTGAGGCGGCTTTTAATAAAGATGATGATATTGATGCGGACCTTTCTTCTCTTGAAATTTGTCCAATTTGTAAGACAAATTATATTAACGAAGAAGAAGACTGTTGTGCTTCTTGCCAGAAAGAGAGAGATTTGGAAAAGTCTGATGACGATGATATTGAAATTGACAGCAGTTGGGACGATGAAGACGACCAAAGCATTCCTATGGATTCAGAGGACGAACTCGGTGATATGGTGAATACTATTGACGTTGATGAAGACGATGATGGATTGGGTGGGCTTGACGACCTTGACTTGTCTATTCCTCTTGGGGACGACCTTGATTTTGAAGATATGGAAGAAGAGGAAGAAAACGAAGAAATTGATAACTTTGAAGACGACTTTGATGGTTATGATGATTTCGATGATGACGACTTTGACGAAGATGATGAAGACGACGACGATTTCGATGATGATGACGATTTTGACGACGACTATGATGACGAGGACGATGACTTTGACGACGAAGATGACGAACCTCGCAAATAATAAAAAACTCTTGCATTAGCAAGAGATTTTTTATTACATAATCCTTTCAGTAACTTGTTCATTTTGTCTTGTGTAACGTTGCATTATTTTTGCGCGCATAAAGTCAGTGTAGGCTTCGTGTGCTTCAAAGATAAGTGAATTGTAGTTTTTGCCAATTTCAAATGATTGGATAGGGCGGTCAAGCAGTCTTGATAGTCTGTCTATAAAGGTTGCGTAGTCAACGAGCATAATGTCGTGTTCCTTTAATTGATGATATGCCATATTCTCATCAACTGATAGCCACCAAGGGTTATTAGATTCGGAATATTTGTCCATCATTTGAACTGCTGACTTTAAATTCTCCTCTATGTATCGACTGCATGCTTCATTATTCCCATTAAACATTGATGGTGTTTGGCTTCGCATAAATTTTATATAATAAGCAATGTTCTCACTGCGCATTTTCTCACCTCTGTTAGTTATTAAACGTTATTGTAGCACGCAAAAAGTTTATTTGCAAGCGAAATCATTTAGTTTTTTTCTGGGAATTTTCGTCGAAAATTTCGATAGCCATACGGTCAAAGAAAACGCTCTCAACAAAATCCTCCTGCTTGAAATGAGTGTTTCCAAATTCATTCAGGTGATTTAAGTGTTTTCGTAAAATTATTGGGGTCGGTTCGTCCAGCTTATTGCAAATTTCTTCAATATAATTTCCCAAGCAGGAATAATCAAACGCGCCATCAGGTGCCCAGACGCTGTCTTTTAAAATTTTTTCGCCTTGAATTATTTTTGTCCAAATTTTCATAATCACTATTTCCTTTTTAATAGGATAACATATTTAAAGAAAATTGACAATCATATTAAAATAATTTGGCAAAATTTTATTTTTGTAGTAAAATATAGTTATAAATTATTGAGGTTAAAGTATGGAAAAAGTTTCTTTAATAGCGTGTGATGATTATGAACAAAGCAAGGTTGATAGTGCTGTATCAAAGGCGATTGAGTTGATTGGTGGTATTGAGCAATTCGTTAAACCAGGGCAAACTGTTGTGCTAAAAGCGAATATGCTTATGAAGTGTAATATTGAGAAAGCGGCAACAACGCACCCTAGTGTTGTGGAGGCTGTCGGAAAACTTGTGAAAAATGCAGGTGCTGGTCGTGTTATAATTGCTGATAGTGCAGGCGGGCCTTTCACCGAGGGATATATGAACGGCATATATAAAACTTGCGGTTTGAAAGACGTGGCGGAGCGTTGCGGTTTTGAAATGAACTCAAATTTCGACACGTATTCAGTCGACCTTCCTGAGGGTAAGGTGGGAAAACACTTTCTTATTTGTGATTGTTTGGAGCAGGCAGACGTAATTATAAACCTGTGTAAATTAAAGACACACTCGTTCACGGGATATACAAATGCAGTTAAAAATATGTTTGGGGCTATTCCTGGTTTAACAAAGGTGGAAATGCACGGGCAATTTAAAACCCTTGATGTGTTTGGCGACTTTATGTACGATGTGCTTACTTATTTTAAAGATAAACTCGTATTACACGTAACCGATGCAGTTGTTGCAATGGAAGGTGCGGGACCATCAAACGGCGACCCAAGAAAGGTTGGTGCTATTGTTGCAGGAGCAAATCCTGTTGCTGTTGATGTAGTTGCGCTAAAACTTATTAATGCCGAACCTATTACTATGCCTTTTATCGAAACGGGTGTGTCTCGTGGTTTTATTGACGAAAATTTGAGCATTGACGTTCTAGGGGATAAAATCGAAGATTTAGTTGTTGCTGACTTTAAAAAAATTCAACCCGACAACTTCAAGCCTTTTGCAAATTATGTGCCTAGATTTTTGCAAAATACAGTTCATCGTTTAATGACCCAACGCCCAACAGTTAGAAAAAGCAAGTGCAAAGGTTGTAAAAAGTGTTTTGAGCACTGTCCCGTAAAAGCGATTACGATGAAACCAACAAAGAAAAACGGTACTCCAAAAGCTCATTTTGATTACAATAAGTGTATTCGTTGTTATTGTTGCCAAGAACTTTGTCCTTTTGGTTTGGTAAAAGTTAAATCTGGCATAGTATATAAAATAGTCCACATCGGTAGCCGTAAAAAGGTCAAAAATAAAACAAAATAAAGCCTAGTTTTTCTTGACTTTTATGTTTAAATTTAGTATAATAGGCTTCATATCAATTTATAAGATTAGGAGTAAAACTAGAAATGGAAAAAGAAATTGTTGTTACAGAAGAAGGTTTAAAACAACTCAAAGATAGATTAGAGTTTTTGATAAAAGTTAAACGTCCAGAGTGCGTTGAAAAAATAGGTATTGCGCGTAGTTATGGTGATTTGAGTGAGAACGGTGAATATCAAGCCGCACGTGAAGAGCAAGCGCAAATCGAGTCTGAAATTATGGAAATCGAGGACAAACTTCGTCACGTTCGCATTATCGACGACAAGGATATTGATACAAGTGTTGTAAGCCTTGGATGTACTGTTAAAATTCACGATTTGAAGTTTGATGAGGATATGACATATAAAATTGTTGGTAGTACTGAATCAGACCCTATAAACGGCTTGTTAAGTAACGAAAGCCCAGCAGGTAAGGCTCTTATGGGAGCAAAGGTAGGGGACATTGTAACATATAAGTCTATTAATATGGGTGAAATCCAACTCAAAGTCCTCGACATTAAGGCATAACAAAAAAAGAACGGCTATTCCGTTCTTTTTCTATTATTCTTCATTAGCAAGTGCTTCAAGTTTCTTGCGTAATGTGATGCTATCTTGTTTCGCTTTTTCAAGTAATTTCTCGGCTTCTTGTGGGTTTTTCTTGAATAAGTTTGCAAATCTACGTTCTTTTTTCGCAAATTCTATGAAGTCGCTAGTAGGTTTTGGAGAGTCGAGAATTAATTTACCTGTTACTGGACTATATCTAAACAAATGCCAGTATCCTGATTGAACAGCTTCGCGCATTGTAAGCATTCCTTGGCTCATATCAATTCCGTGATTTATGCAGGTAGAATATGCAATAATCAAAGAAACGCCATCATATTCACAGGCTTCTTTCATAGCAACAAGTGCTTGATTCATATTTGCGCCCATAGCAATTTGAGCCACATAAACATCAGGGTAGGACATTGCCATAAGTCCAAGATTTTTCTTGCTTGTCTTTTTTCCGTTGTCGGCAAATTTTGCGACAGCACCTGCTGGTGTTGCCTTGCTTGCTTGTCCTCCTGTATTACTGTAAACTTGGCTGTCTAGTACTAAAATGTTGACATTTTTGCCACTGGCGAGAACGTGGTCAAGCCCACCATAACCAATGTCGTAAGCCCAACCATCGCCCCCAATAATCCAGACAGCTTTGTCGTTTAAATCGTCAGCGAGGGAAGTAACAAGTTTGTACATTTCTTCTTTACTTTCTTCGCTTTTATAGCCACAACAATGCAATTTTTCATTGAATTCTTGATATAATTTGCAACTTGCATCAAAACTTTCGTCAAGTGTGCGCGCTTCAAACCAATTTTCAATAAAACCTTGCAATTCGGGTTCATCTTTTTCTATAATTTTTAGACTTTTTGCAACTTGTGCCTTTTTATTGTCAAGTGCTATTCTAAATCCTAAACCAAATTCGGCATTATCTTCAAATAGGCTGTTCGCCCAAGCAGGGCCCATAACACCGTGTTCTTCAATGCCATAAGGACAACTAGGGAAACTTCCTGCATAAATACTGCTACACCCAGTCGCATTTGCAATCATTAGATGTTTGCCATAAAGTTGGGTCAGGAGTTTGATATATGGTGTTTCGCCACAGCCAGCGCACGCCCCGCTAAACTTGAATAAGGTGGATTCAAATTGGCTTCCCTTGATTGTATATTTGTTAAATTTTCGGTCATTGCGTAAAGGGGTGGTGTTGCTGTGATTCTCAACAAAACGATAGTTTTCAACTTGTTCTTTTGTTTGCTCGTCGCCATCTTCCATCACAAGTGCTTTCTGTTTCGCTGGGCAAACATTTGCACAACTACCACAACCAGTACAGTCTAGCGGACTAATTTGTAAGCGATATTTTTGTCCTTCAAAACCATTTGCTGGAACTGTTTCAAAATTATTTGGAGCATTCTTTAATTCGTTGTCGTCCATAAGAACGGGTTTGATTGCGCCGTGTGGACACACAAAACTACACATATTACATTGAATGCAATTTTCTTTGAGCCAACAAGGCACTTTGTCGGCAATTCCGCGTTTTTCAAAACGCGATGTGTTTGTTGGAACGTGCCCGTCTGCGTTAAATGCACTGACTGGAATTTTGTCGCCTTTGAGTTCGGCAATTGGTTTCATAATTGTTTCGTAGAACTTTGTTTTATCTTTTTGTTCATATTCGGTTGTAATTTCGTTTTGCGAATTCATCCAGTTTGATGGAATGTTTATTTTTACAAGTTCTTGTCCACCTGCATCAATCGCTTGATAGTTTTTCTCAACAATCGCATCGCCAGCCTTGCCATATGACTTTTTCGCTGCCTGCTTTAATGCCTCAACGGCCTCGGGGTAGGGGATAATGTTGGTGAGTTTGAAGAATGCTGATTGCATAATTGTATTGATTTTGCCCCTTAATCCCAATTTATCGGCTATGCTTTGTGCGTTGATAATATAAAGGTGGATATTGCGCTTTGCAAGTTCGCGCTTGAAGTTTGCGGGGAGTTTTTCTTCAATTTCATCAACATTCCAATCACAGTTAAGTAGCAAAGTACCGCTATTTTTGAGTTTTGGAAGAAAATCATATTTTCCAATATATCGAGCATTGTGGCAGGCAAGAAAGTCTGCTTTTTCAATTTCATATGGCGCTTTAATTGGGTGTTTGCCAAATCGTAAGTGAGAGATGGTTACGCTTCCACTTTTTTTGCTGTCGTAAACGAAATAACCTTGTGCATAAAGTGGTGTCAAATCGCCAATTATTTTTATGCTGTTTTTATTTGCGCTAACAGTTCCGTCGCTTCCTAAACCATAGAATAAGCATTGGGTTGAATTGTCTTGAAGAAAGTAGTTTGGTAGTTCAAGGTTGCTGTTTGTTACATCGTCATTAATTCCCACAGTAAAGTGATTTTTACCATTTGGAGCACAATTTTGAATAACCGCCATTGCACACGCAGGGGTGAAATCTTTTCCGCCTAATCCATATCGTCCGCCAAGAACTGGAATATTGATGTTGCGTTCGCGGAGAACAGCGCATACATCAAGATATAGAGGCTCGCCACTTGCTCCGCCTTCTTTTGTGCGGTCAAGAACGGTTATAGTGCGAGTTGATTTTGGAAGAACACGCAAAAATTCATTTGTGTAAAATGGTCGATATAAGCAAACATTTATGAGTGCAGTTTTGTCGTTATGGTCGCGATTATATTGGTCAATCACTCGTTCTAAAACTTCGGTACTGCTACCCATTGAAACAATAATTCGTTGGGCATCAGGCGCTCCATAGTAAGTGAACGGTGCATATTTTCTACCAGTAATCTTTTCATAGTCCGCACAAGCCTTGTTAAAATGTTTGCCGACCGCATTAAAATATGGCTCACTTGCTTCGCGGTTTTGGAAGAATACATCAGGGTTTTGCGCAGTGCCATATTGTTTTGGTGTGTGTGGATTTAGCGCGCGCTTTTTGAATTCGGCGATTTTATCAAAAGGAATTAATTTTTTAATTTCATCGTCTTCAAGTACGGAAATTTTGCTTATTTCGTGTGATGTGCGAAAACCGTCAAAGAAATGAAGAACTGGTAGGCTTGAATTAAGTGTTGTCATCATAGAAATAATACCCAAATCAAAGCACTCTTGGACATTTCGTGAGCAAATCATTGTAAATCCCGTTTGCCTACAAGCCATTACATCACTGTGGTCGCCAAAAATTGATAACGCGTGTGTTGCAAGTGTGCGCGCGGCAACATTAAATACACAAGGAAGCAATTCTCCTGCAATTTTGTACATATTTGGAATCATCAAAAGCAATCCTTGACTTGCAGTAAAGGTGGTTGTAAGTGAGCCACAAAGTAGACTTCCGTGTAGCGCGCCCGCCGCACCGCCTTCACTTTGCATTTCAACCACTTGCAAAGGTGTACCAAAAATGTTTGGTTTACCCGCAGAAGCCCATTCGTCGCAAGCTTCAGCCATTGGTGAACTAGGTGTTATTGGATATATTATCGCAGTTTCGTTAGTAGCATATGTAGCCATTGCTGCTGCGGTGTTTCCATCTGTAGTAATTGTCTTCAATTTATTTCTCTCCTTATGTTTTGTATTACTAATAAATTGTATCACCAAAATTACGTCAAGACAAATAAAACGAGGCATTTTATTTTGACTTTTTTACTTAAATATGGTATAATATTAGTTATGAAGAGAATTTTTATTTTAATTCAGTTTTTAGGTACAAATTATTGCGGTTGGCAGTATCAAAATGGTTTAAAAACTATTGAAGGCGAGCTTGAACGCGCTGTTTTTGAAACTACGGGCGAGGAGGTTGCTGTTCATAGCAGTGGAAGAACAGATGCAGGGGTTCACGCGTTGGCAATGCCCGCGCATTTTGATACGAATACAAGAATTTTGCCTCAAAATCTTTACAAGGCGCTAAATGCTCATTTACCACAGGATATTCGAGTTTTATGTAGTAAAGAAGTCGACCAAAATTTTCACGCAAGATTTGATGTAAAAGAAAAAACTTATGAATATCATTTTTACGTTAGCAATTCACCATTGCCATATTATAGCGCAACTTCTGCACGAATTGCGGAGCCTTTTGATTTTGAACGTGCAAAAATGGCTTTGTCAGCATTTATCGGTACGCACGATTGGAAAGGTTTTGCAAGTGCAAGAGTTGAAGTTAGTTCCACCGTCAGAACTATTAAAGATATTTCGCTTACAAAAACCGCAGAAAATCAATATTGTTTGTCAGTTACTGGTGATGGTTTTCTTTATAATATGGTGCGAATTATTGCGGGGACAATTATCGCAACAGGACAAGGGACTATTGACCCAAAAGATATGGCTGAAATTATCGCAAGTGGCGACCGTACTCGCGCAGGCAAAACCGCCCAAGCCGTTGGTTTGGTTCTAAAAGAAGTGAAGTATTAGTCTTTATAATTTTTTCATTTTTTTGCGTTATAACCCTTGCAAAATTTCAAGTTTTGTGATATAATCATTAAATCTATTGAATATATTAGTGAATTAGCCCCTCATCTAATGCTTGGTAGATAAATATTTTTATTGAATTTTTCGGAGGAAAACTCATTATGAAAACTTATATGCCAACCCAAGCAAGAGCGGATTCAAAATGGTGGGTTATTGATGCTACTGACGTTCCTCTTGGACGTCTTGCAAGTCAAGTTGCTGCGATTTTGCGCGGTAAGAACAAACCTACATACACCCCTCACGCTGATATGGGCGACTATGTAATCGTTATCAACTGCGACAAAGTTGCATTGACTGGTAACAAAATTAACCAAAAGTTCTACAAGTATCACACACTTTACCCAGGTGGAGATAGACAAATTTCTTATAAGGAACTTATGCAAAATCGTAGTGATTTTGTTGTACAACACGCCGTTAAAGGTATGATGCCAAAGAATGCGCTTGGTAAGCAAATGCTTAAAAAACTTCACTGCTACAAAGGTGAAAACCACGAGCAACAAGCTCAAAACCCTCAACCTTACGCTATCAAAGGAGGTAGATAATTATGGCAACTAAATCAATTCCAAACCCATATACAAACGCAACAGGTCGTCGTAAATCTTCTATCGCTCGCGTGCGTTTAATCGCTGGTAAGGGTAAAATTGTTATTAACAAGAAGGACATTGAGGAGTACTTCGGTCTTGCTACATTGAAGCAAATCGTTCGTCAACCTCTCGTTCTTACAAACAGTACTGAAAAGTTTGACGTTTACGTAACCGTAAATGGTGGTGGACTTGGTGGACAAGCTGGTGCAATTAGACACGGTATCGCTCGTGCACTCGTTAAGGAAAACGAAGAATACAAACCAACACTTAAAACTGCTGGCTTGTTGACCCGTGACCCACGTATGAAAGAGCGTAAGAAATATGGTCTTCACAAAGCTCGTCGTGCTGTTCAATTTAGCAAACGTTAATACGTGGAGTATACCGCAAAGACAACCGAGAAAGTTCGGTTGTTTTTTTATTTTCAAAAATTGACAGTCTAACAATAGTATGGTATACTAAATTTTAGGAGAAAACTATGAGAGACTTAACACACGAGCAAGAATATATCGAGAAAATTCAATCAAAAGCAGATAAGAGTAATAAAGTTTATGTTTACAACGAAGTTGCTTTGGAAATTACTCGTCGTTGTCCATTAAGTTGTGACCATTGTTTGAAGGGAGAGCAACAGCAAAAAGGAATGAGCAGGGAAGTTATGGAAGCTTTTTTTGAGCATACTATGGGAATAAGAACTTTGAGCCTTGCTAGTGGCGAAACTGCTTTTGCTGTGAACAAGATTAAAATATTAAATGAAGTGTTAAGAAAATATAAGCCAACGGTTGAGCATGTCCATATCTATACAAACGGTATTAGAATAACAGATGAATATATTAAGCAACTTAAACTTTTGCAACAATATGTTGTTGAATATGGCGCTCATCACAATGAAAATAAGTTTGATATGCGTAGTGGAGTTTTACGAGGTACAGCGGGTAGTGAACGTTTTCCACTTGTAATCACTTTGTCGAATGACAATTATCATAAAAAAGCACGAAAAGTATATTTTGAAAAACAATTTACTGAAAATACAAAAAATCCAGAAAATCAAGAAAAGTTTATTGCAGGTATTGAAAAATTAATTCAAAATTTTCCTGTATCAATAAGTGAAGGAAATTTAATGTTTAATATCGGCAAAGCAAGACAACTTGATGGCATTAAAAAATATAATATGCCGATTGAAAATATTGCTGTGTGGCAAGCATCACGCTTTGGTGTTGAAATTGTGCATACATATCCTCATATGGGTGTTTATTATGACGGCTCTTTGGGGGAAGTTCGTTGTAGTTATGACGAGCAGGACGCAAACGGTGTCAAACTTGATAGTAGCAAAACTATGTACGAGCGACTTTTGATGGTGCCAAACACGATAGAAATTTCGGGTGATGTTAAGAAATTTAAAAAATGGATTATAAAACAGCAACTAACAGAGCAGTATAATTTAGCAAATCCCTTTAATTATACAAAAAAAGCCGAGCAAATTGAAAGATAGAAACTTGTAACAATTCAATCTAATTACACATAAGATATAGTGTACGGGTTAATCTTATGGAGGTAATTACAATGTCTTTTTTCTCTGGTATTAGAACAGAGCAGATTCCGGGGCCAATCACAGGCAACCCATTGCGCGGGCTATGCGAAAAAGTCTGTATTCAGGTAAAAAAAGTATTTGATGCGTGCCTTAAACAGCAACACATCATAGATACACAAGTTGCACTTACCAGTTTTACGCCTGCTAATCCAGCCTTTCCGCTAACCTTTGTTTCAGGGCAATCAAGCACTACAATTGAGCCAACGCTCACAAATGTAGTAATAACTCGTTTTGACGACCGCCCAAATTTTGCGCACGTTTCTGCAATCGCTAATGTTCCTATTGAAATTGTTTATACCGACGCAAACAATGTGCAAGGTGTGGCAACAGGGGTGATTTCACTCCCACAAGACGTTGTGCTATTCTTACCGCAAGCATCAATTATTCCGTTCCAAGTTGAACTTGTCGCCAGTGCAATAATTGCTCAAGCATCAATTGTGGATAATGTTGCAACGGTTGAGGGGTGTGTGATGCTGATTATTAAAATCGTAGCCGAAACTGAACTATTAATTCCAAGTTATGGCTATTGCCACATTCCACAATGTCAAGATTTTAGCACAAATGTTTGCCAAGGCTTCTTTGAAATGCCGTTGTTCCCGTCAACAAACCCAATAGTTACCACAACGAATGAATTGTAACAGCCTATATGGCTAAAACCAAGAAAACCATAAGATTTATCTCTACACTCTCGCTTTTGCGAGCAAAAATATTCAACCCACACTTCAATAAGTGTGGGCTTTTTTGTTAAAAACAGTTGCATTTTTATTCAAGAACCTTTATAATTATGTAGAGGAAAGGTAATATGAAAATTTTTGCAATAGGAGATACACATTTAAGCACTAACGTCAAAAAGCCAATGGATATTTTTGGCCCGGGGTGGGAGAATCACTTTGAACGCATCTGCGCAGATTGGAACGAAAAAGTGGACGATGATGATTTGGTCTTAATTCCTGGAGATATAAGTTGGGGAATGACTATGAGTGAGGCGCAGGCAGACCTTGACCTCATTTCTAACTTGAAAGGCACGAAAATTATTACGCGAGGAAATCACGACTATTGGTGGAGCTCGGTAACCGCTGTTCGCTCCGCATTAAAAAATCGCACTTTTGCACTGCAAAACGATGCAATACGTTTTGATGGGGTGGTGATTTGTGGTACTCGTGGCTGGACAGTGCCAGAAAAGGACTTCAAGGACTCGCAAGACGAAAAAATTTATAAGCGCGAATTAATTAGACTCGAACTCGGATTACAAGCAATGGAAAAATTGTATAAAGACGGCGATAAAAAAATTGTGATGATTCACTATCCTCCATTTAATGCGAAAATGTATCCGTCAGAATTTACACGCTTGTGCGAGAAATACGCAGTTAACTATGTAGTTTATGGACATTTGCACGGCAAAAATTGTCGTTGCAAACTAGAATTGGTACAGAACGGTATAACTTATTTGCTTACAAGTTGCGACCAAGTTGATTGCAAGTTGGTAAAAGTTTGTGAAATTTAGTAAAAGGAGAGTGCTACAATGGAATTTAAGCATATTTCAGTATTGTTAAATGAGTGCATTGATGCGCTTCAAATAAAGCCTGACGGTACATACATTGATGGCACTTTGGGTGGCGGTGGGCATAGTGGCGAGATTGCAAAACGCCTAAATAAAAACGGCACTCTTGTTATGTTTGATTTGGATACGGACGCACTTGATTTTGCAAGCAATAAGTTAAAAAATAATGAATGTAATATGATTTTTGCTCATAGCAACTTCAAAGATTTTAAAGCAGTTTTGGACAAGAATAACATCGACGGCGTTGACGGGATTTTGCTTGATTTGGGTGTTAGTAGTTATCAAATTGATACGCCTGAACGCGGTTTTAGTTATATGGCTGACGGCGCGTTGAATATGGCTATGGACAAGGACGCTGAATTAAACGCAGAGGTTGTCGTTAATGAATATGCGCAAGAAAAATTGGAGCAGATTTTTCGCGATTATGGAGAAGAAAAATTTTCAAAATCAATCGCTCGTGCCATAGTGGCTAAAAGAAAATTAGAACGTATTACTACAACACAGCAACTTGTCAATATTATTTCATCGGCTATCCCTGCAAAAGCCCGATTTGGTGCTGGACACCCCGCAAAACGGGTTTTCCAAGCGATAAGAATTGAGGTCAATGGCGAGTTAGAAGGACTGCGAGAGTGTGTTCTTTCAATGGCTCGCGAGGGTCTTAAAAAAGGTGGGCGACTGGCTATTATTACGTTCCATTCACTCGAAGATAGAATTGTAAAAGAGGCATTTAATTTGCTTGCCAGTGATTGCATTTGCGATAAACGATTGCCTATTTGTGTTTGCCATCATACCGCAGAGGTAAAATTAATTAATAAGAAGCCAATTACATCAACAAATGTTGAACTAGAATTAAATTCACGTGCGCATAGTGCTAAACTTCGCGTACTTGAAAAATTGTGATAAAATTCGGAGATTAGGAGTATATTATTATGTCATATAACGAAAATGACGGTACTACTACCACGATAGAAAAGCCAACGACAAGCATTCTAGACTTAATTGATGAAAGAGTTGCGCAAAATTCTGTACCAGAGCAAACAGAAATTGAACGCGAAGTTGCTCGTTTTGATAATTCACATAGTGCGATAAATTTGCATCGTGCATATGACGATATCGACCGTGCAAACTACCAAAATCAATATCAACCACAAGTTAGAAGTATTGAGAAAAAGCAGGTTGATATTGCCTCAAACCCATTTTTTGGTGATAGCGAAGTTCTTCATAAGATGCGCAAAAAATCGCAATATTCCGATGTTGTGAATATGCCAACAGAAAATCCAACGCTTGAAATTAAATCGGTTGAGAAAGAGGTCGCAAAACCTCAATTATCTGCACGCAAAAAAATGTGGTTAGTTACTGGTGCGTGTTGTTGTGTGTTGTTGCTTGCATTGGTTATTTGTAATATTTTTTCAATTGGTGCGCTTGAAAACGACCTTGCAAATGGCTCTGCTGATGTAATAAGACAAGAGGCAGAACTTGATGCGCTTAATGGAAGCATTACAAATAATTCAGGAACAGTACCTGAAGGAATGCAAGGTGCAGGAGCGGGAACAAGTGTTGATATTGCGCCAAATACTCCAACAGAAATTACTCCAAGCGACAATTTTTTTAATAGATTTGCAGAATTTATTTCGTATATTTTTGGTAAGTAGTGCTGTCCGCGGAGGCGGTTATGCAACGAGAATTTACTATAACAAGTTTACAAAAGAGGTTATTATGCGTTTTTGCGATAATAACTCTTCTTTTTTTATTCGTAATAGGTAAATTGTTTTTTGTGCAAATAGTTCAGGGCAAAAGCCTACAAATTCGTGCAATAAGCCAGTGGACTCGTGATTTATCACTATCAGGTCTGCGTGGTAAAATTCTGGATAAAAATGGCGAAGTGCTGGCATCAAGTTATACAAGTTATAATGTGTATGTCCGTGCTAGTAATGTTGATGACCCTAATCTTGTTGCCTCGGTTTTGTCTGAAAAATTGGCGGTGGATTATAACAAAGTTTATGAAAAAGCAACCAAGAAAAATGTTTCTGAAAGTTTAATTAAATCTCAAGTGGACATAGAAACTGCCAAGGATATTTTAGCACAAAATGTAAATGGAATTTATATGGGCGAAACAAGCACACGACAATATCCTTATGGCGATATGCTTACAAGTGTGTTGGGATTTACAACTATTGATAACATAGGTCAGGCTGGTTTGGAAAGTTATTATAATAATTTTCTTACAGGAACGGACGGTCAGGCGCTGACCGAAAGTACAATAACGGGGCTTGAACTCAGTAATGCAACTACTAGTTTTGTTGCAGGTATCGCGGGGTGTGATATTGGGCTTACGATTGATGTCAATATTCAAGAAGTTTTAGAAAGTGTTTGCGACCGAGCGCTTTCTGAACAAAAGGCAAAAGGCGTAACTGCGATTATGATGAATCCGACAAACGGCGAAATTTTGTCTATGGTTTCTAAACCGAGTTTTGACCTCAATAATCCACCTCGCGATAATGTAGAAAAATTGCTAGCATATAGCAAAAATGTTAATATTGTAAATGTGTATGAGCCAGGAAGTACTTTTAAAATTTTCACGACTGCCGCTGCTCTAAATGAGGGGATTGCGAGTGTTGAAGATAGGTTTTACGACCCAGGTTATCGGGTGATAGATGGCGAACGCATTAAATGTTGGCGGACTATGGGGCACGGTTCGCAGTCCTTAAAAGAGGGGTTTGCAAATAGTTGTAACAGCGTTTTTATGGATTTAGGGCTTCGACTTGGTACTGAAAAACTATATGATTATTTACAACTTTTTGGAATAGGAAGTGCAACGGGTGTGGATTTTTCTGGCGAAAGTGCGGGGATTATGATGCCTGAAAATTCGGTTAAAAATGTTGACCTCGCTCGCATTTCTTTTGGGCAGGCTGTCGCCGTTACACCCCTTCAAATGATAACTTCGGTTAGTGCTGTATTAAATGGCACCCTATATCAACCTCGCTTTATTTCGTCTATAACTGCGCCAGATGGTACTAAAAAAGAATTTAGTCCTGTGGCTGTACGCAATGTGTTAGATAAGAACGTAAGTAGCCAGATTGCCGAGTTAATGGAGGGAGTTGTAAGCACCAAAGGATTGTATAGTTTTGTCCCAGGATATAGGATTGGAGGAAAAACAGGTACAGCACAAAAGTATGAGAACGGACACGTAGCGAGTGGAAAGTATGTGTCAAGTTTTGTAGGGTGCTATCCTGTGGAAAATCCACAATATGTCTTGTTATTGTGCGTAGATGAACCGGGAACGGGAGTATATTATGGTAGTATGGTGGCAGCGCCTTATGCTAAACAAGTTTTTAGTGGCTTATTTAATTATCTAAACATTGCTCCTACCAATCTTACAGAAGACCTATTGCTTTTGCAACCAAATATTGAGGTTCCCAATTTGGTAGGACTTTCTATCACAGAAGCAGTCAGTACTCTAAAACGAATTAAACTTGAATATGAAGTTGATGGCGAAGGGAGCTTTGTGATATGGCAAAGCATTCCAGAGGGCGAAAAATTGTTTGAAGGGGCGATTTTAATGCTAAAAACATAGGATTTTGACTAATTTTGCTTGCGTGTAACTTTTTTAATTTATTTGATATATAATTATTAAAAAGGAGTAAAAAATGCAGGTAAAAGATTTGTTTAAAAATATAAAAAATGATATAAAACTGGACTTGGAAATCAGTGGACTAGCGATTGATAGTCGGAAAATAAAAGACGGATATGCATTTATTTGTATATCTGGTACACAGCGCGATGGCCATGGTTTTGCTCAACAAGCAGTGCAAAACGGCGCAAAATTGCTTGTTACAGAGCGAAAACTTCCTCTTGATATTCCGCAAGTCATTGTAGAAAATACACGCGAAGTAGTGGGGCTTTTAGCGTCAAATTTTTATAAAAATCCGCGCAAAAGTTTCAAATTAATTGGTGTTACAGGAACGAACGGCAAGACTACAACAACATATATGATTAAAAATATTTTGGAGGCATCTGGCAAAAAAGTCGGTGTTATTGGAACAATCGGTACTATGATAGGCGATGAGCATTTTGAGAATAATCTGACAACACCAGACCCTATTGAATTGCATCAAATTTTTGCGCAAATGGCAAAAAATGATGTGGACGTTGTTGTTATGGAAGTAAGTGCTCACGCAATTGCTTTACACAAAATGCAAGGTGTGATATGTGATGTCGGGGTGTTAACTAATGTAACGCAAGACCATTTAGATTTTTTTGGAACTTTTGAAAAATATGCTCAAACAAAAACTAGTTTTATTTCACCTACATTTTGCAAAGTGGGAATTGTTAATGCGGACGATAGTGTTGGAATGGATTTGCTTATTACGATGCAAGATGAGAGTTTTAACAACTTTAAGTTGTTAAGTTATGGTATTAATTCGCCAGCAGACAATTTTGCAACTAATATTAAATATGAAATGAATGGTACACATTACTTTATAAATATTTTAGATAATTTAGCGTGTATAAACACTAGGCTAATTGGCGAATTTAATGTATCAAATGCGCTTGCAGCTGCGTCTGCTTGTAATGTTTTGGGGATTGATGTTGAAACGATTAAACTAGGGCTCAATACAATGGATTTTGTTTCTGGTCGTATAAATGTAATTAAACTGCAAAATGGTGCCAGTGTTGTAATAGATTACGCTCATACACCTGATGGCCTTAAAAATATTTTGACTAGTGTCCGCAATGTTTGTAACGGTAAATTGTTTTGTGTGTTTGGTTGTGGTGGTAATCGTGATGCGAAAAAACGACCTATAATGGGAGGAATTAGTGGTGAATTGGCTGACTTTACAGTTATTACAAGCGATAATCCTCGTTATGAAAAGCCAAAAGCAATAATTGATGAGATTAAAAAGGGAATAGAAAGTAAAACTTCAAATTTCGTTTGTATAGTAGACCGAGTTATGGCAATAAATTATGTATTGAATGAATTAAATGCCGGTGATGTGGCTGTGATAGCTGGAAAAGGGGCAGAAAATTATCTTGATATATCAGGCAAAAAAGTTCCTTATTCAGATTTTGAAACGGTTGAACAAGAAAGCAAAAAGATTTTTAATGAGGCGCAGAAATGCTGACAATACTTTTGGTATTTATAATAACTTTTGTTGTAAGTGCGATTTTTGCACCATTTGTAATACGTATGGCGCGACGAGTTGGCGCAAGGCAAGAGATTTTGCAGTATGTAACTGCTCATCAGGGAAAACAAGGCACACCTACTATGGGTGGGCTAATTTTCATACTTCCAATTATCGGTGTTACATTGGCTTTTGCCAGTGGACAGGCTTCAATATGTTATGTTGCTCTTGGAGTGTTTTTTAGTTATGCTTTACTGGGGTTTTTGGACGATTTTATAAAGGTTCATACTCATAAAAACTTGGGCTTACGAGCCTATCAAAAAATAATAGGTCAATTAGGTATAGCAATTATAATTGCCCTATATGTCTATAATACGCCAGAAATAGGAACTTCACTAATTTTACCATGGGGAGAATTAGAATTGGGTTGGGGAATAATTCCTCTCATAATTTTTGTTTTTATTGCTATGACAAATTCTGCAAATTTGACCGATGGTCTAGATGGGCTTGCAGGGTGGACAAGTTTTGTAATGATTGTAGGCTTAACTATTATATTAGGAATAACGCAACAAAATTATTTAGTAAATGGAGGTGGACAAGCTTTAGCAGAGCAATTAGTCAACTTACAACTTTTAGGTTCGGCAACTGCTGGTGGTTTGCTTGCGTTCTTGATTTTTAATAGTTATCCTGCGCGTATTTTTATGGGGGATACGGGGTCGCTAGCCCTTGGTGGTGTTATTACGTGTTTAGCAGTTTTTTCGCGTCAAACATTAATTTTGCCACTGATTTGTTTAGTTTTCGTTGTGAGTGCTGTCAGTGTGATAATCCAAGTATTACATTACAAGCGTACAAAGAGGAGAGTTTTCTTAATGGCACCCCTTCATCATCACTTTGAGAAAAAAGGGGTGAATGAAACCAAGATTGTCGCCATATATATAATTATAACTATTATAGTGAGTGTAATTTCAATTATGCTGACGCTTTAGGAGGTAGAATGAAAAACTATTTGGTGATAGGTTTGGGGGTTAGTGGAATATCCGCATCTAACTTTTTGTTAAAAAATAATTTTAATGTATTTGTTTATGATGATAATAAAAATAAAGCGAAAGAGTTAAAAAATAGCAATATTTTGCATAAAAATTGCGAAATTATTACCAAATTAAATGAAAAATCACTTTTTCACATTGATTGTATAGTATTAAGTCCTGGTGTGGTTTTAAAAGAAAAAATCAAAAAATTAATCAAGGAATTTGATATTGATGTGGTAGGTGAATTGGCATTTGCAAGTAAATATTGCGAGGCTCCAATTTATGCTATAACAGGAACGAATGGTAAAACAACAACCGCAAATCTATTGGACACTATATTTAAAACAGCAAAAGAAAATAGTCATTTGGTGGGGAATGTTGGCAATGCGTTTAGTGGAGAGGTAGATAAAATTGCACAAAATGATAAAGTTGTTTGTGAAGTAAGCAGTTTTCAACTAGAATATTCCCAAGGATTCGCTCCCTATGCTGTCGGATTTTTGAATATCGCTCCTGACCATTTGGATAGATATAAAGATTTTGAGGAATATTTTAATGCTAAAAAGTTAATTTTGGAAAGAGTTGGAGATGGAAAAGTTTTTCTAAATTATGATGATGAAAAATTGAGAAAATTAGGCGAAAACTGTAACTGTGAATTTTTTAGTACATCGCTATTACCTAACAAAATAGATGGAATATATCACGAAAATAACAAAATTTATCAAAAAAACGGCGAAAAAACTCAATATATAGTCGATTTAAGCAAAAATAAATTGTTAGGCGAACACAATTTATCAAATATTTTATGTGCTGTTAGTCTTGCATTGTATGCTGGTATTACACCTGAAATTATCCAAAAATCTATCAAAAATTTTAAAGCTCCAAGACATCGAATGGAATATGCGGGGAAAATAAACGGCGCGCTATTTTACAATGATTCAAAATCGACCAATATTCATTCAGCATTAAGTGCTGTGAAATGCTTTGATGATAAGAAAATTTTGTTAATGCTCGGAGGTAGTGGTAAGGGGGAAGATTTCAATCAGTTATTTTTAAACCTTCCAAATAATATAAAATATTTATTCACTTTTGGTAAAATGGGTAAAAAATTGGCAAAAATCGCCAAAAACAATGGAAAAACAAATATTTTTCAATGTAAAGATGTTTTTGATGCTGTTGTTTGTGCGAGAAAACTGGCAGAGCAGAATGATATTGTGTTATTTAGTCCTGCTTGTGCTAGTTATGACGAATTTAATAATTATCGTGAACGCGGGGAATATTTCTGTAATTTGGTAATGGAGCATAATGAAAACTAAAATTGATTTTATTTATCGTGGGGAACATAGATTTTGCTGGCCTGTGTTTCTGTTAACGATAGGCATTGCCATTTTTGGTATAATTATGGTATATTCTGCATCTTTATACACTGCAGAAAAAACATATGGTGATGCGATGTTTTTTGCTACAAAACAAATAGTTGGAGTTATTCTTGGTATCGCTTCAATGATATTTTGTTACTTTGTGAATTATCAGTGGCTTCGTAAAATTGGTTGGGTAGCACTAATTGTTGGTTTTGTTGTTCTGGCAATCGTTTTTATTCCTGGTGTTGGGATAGAGTCTTATGGCGCGCGTCGCTGGATAGGCTTTGGTTCATTTAGTTTTCAAGCAAGTGAAATTGCAAAATTTTGTTTCATAATATTTGCGGCAACTTATATGGCGACAAATCATCAAAAAATGGGGACGTTCAAAGGTGCTTTGCCTGTTATTTTAGCTGGTGCAGGTATGTGCCTTTTGATAATATTGGAGCCTAATATGTCGATTACTATTTGTGTCGGCGTGTTGATGGTTGTGATGTTGCTAGTTGGTGGTATGCGACTTAAACACCTAATACTTATGGCAATTCCAGCGTTAGCCTTAATTCCTGTTCTGATTATATTGGAACCATATAGGTTGCTTCGATTGATGGCATTTTTAGACCCGTGGGCAAGTCCGCAAGGAGAAGGATTTCAATTAATACAATCACTTTATTCCTTGGGAGCGGGCGGTTGGTTTGGAGTTGGATTATTCGATAGTAGACAGAAATATAGTTTCTTGCCATTTAGTGAAAGTGATTTTATTTTTAGTATTATTGGCGAAGAATTGGGATTTGTGGGGTGTTTGTTTTTAGTTGGCGCTTTTGTAGCTTTGATATACTATGGATTTAAGATTGCCATTAGAGCAAAAGACAGATTTGGTTGTTATTTGGCAACAGGGATAACAACAATTCTTGCAGTACAGGTTGTTCTAAATATTGCTGTCGTTACTGGCTCAATTCCACCAACAGGATTACCATTACCTTTGATAAGTGCAGGTAGTACAAGTCTCATTATGTTTATGGCTGGACTGGGAATTTTATTAAATATATACAGACAGAGTAGGAAACAATCCTTGTAATTCTGAGCGTAGCCGAAGCATCTCAAAAAATGTATGCAAATTTTAATCAAAGAGTATACATTTTTTTGTTTTTGTGTTACAATAATTAAATATGAGAAAATCAATTAATTTAATGGTGGAAAAGATTAAGACTATTCTACAAGATAATTTTATGTCATTGTATATATACGGTTCAATTGTATATAAAGATTATAGGCATGGTTGGAGTGATATAGACTTTATTTGTTTTACAAATAAACCGATTAAAGATTCTACTGCAGAGCAATTATTAATGCTTAGACAAGAAATGCTTAAAATTTATCCAAGAAATGAGTATTTTCGCAAATTTGAAGGAATATTTACTTCATTAAATGGTTATTTAAATAATAAACAAGAAAAAATTATTTATTGGGGAACGAGCGGTCAAAGAATCAAAGATAGCCATGCTTTGGATGCGTTTGCTAAATATGAATTAAAACATAACAGTATTTTAATCTCTGGAAATCATTTAGAAGACAAATTTATAGAACCTTCTTTTGATGAACTAAAAACAGAAATATATAAACATTATAAGTCAATTCGTGAGTATGCAGTTGTAACAGATGAATCTCTTTATTCATGTGGGTGGTTATTGGATATATCCAGATGCATATTTACCTTGAAATATAAAAAGGTGATTAGCAAAACAAAAGCGGGTGAATGGGCACTAAAAAATGACATTTGCCCATTTAAAACTGACTTGAAAAAAACTATAAAAATAAGGAAAAAACCTTTAAGATATAAAGAAAAAGAAGAAATAAAAAAATGGCTTTGTGGTCTTGGTAATAAGGTTCAGGAATATGCAAATGTATTGCAACAATTTTTAACAGATGATTTTATAATACAGTAACTGATGTTAAAATTTTGTATAAATATAGTTTTGTATATGTGTAATAATGTACGCGTAGGAGAAATAGAAATGAAAGAAATTATTACTGATAGATTTGTGATAAATTTTCAAGAAGGATTAGAAGAGTTTGTTGATGCTTCATTAAACGTAGTTGAAAAACAAATGCCATTACTAGAAAAATTGTTTCAATTAGATGCTTTTGAAGTCGGGAAATTAAAAGCATCGTTTTTTATAGAAAGAAAAGATTTTGTTGAATATATTAAATCTATTTCAAATGGAGAAACCCCACCAGAATGGGCAACTGGTTGTTTTTATAATGGAGAAATTCAAACATTGTTGAATATTAACAATGAAGAAAGTCTAAAGTCTCAAGTTCATACTTTAGCTCACGAAATGACTCATTTATATATTGATAAACTTGTTTATGAGAAATATGACATTGATAGAGTAAGATGGTTTGATGAGAGTTATGCTTTATATATTGATGGGCGCTTAAAAAACAGAACAAAAGAACAATTAAGAAATATGTGCGAACGATTAAAAGATGTTGGAAAATTTGATTTAAATATTCTTAATGATATTAATAAAGTTAAAACAAAAGATTATAATGGTTATGATATGTTTTTAGTGGTTGGGAAGTATATATTCGAAAATAATTTGGCTGTGGAATATTTAGATTTAATAAAAACTAGACCTAACGAAATAAGAAAAGTTGGAAGAGAAATTTTAACAAAATCAATAGAATACACATTAGAAGATAATAACTCGTGGAGAGAAGAGTGGTTTTGCCAATAAGAAGGATTCCATTGGAGGTTGATTTAAAATGACAGGATATCAGCAAAACTTGATTTCAAATTGTTTAAAAAAACAAAAAACCGTTAAAAAAAGCGGTTTTTAAGTACTATGCATAGGTATTATGCATAGTACT
>JAFUJK010000087.1 GCA_017468205.1 Clostridia bacterium | reverse complement strand
TATGAAAAGTCGTAAAATAAAAAATTTTAAATTTTTTTAATTTTGTTTGAAAATTTTGTTGACAATAACAAAAAATAGTGGTAAGATAAAAAAGTCATAAGTTTTAAGACACCTTTTATGGGGGGGTAGCTCAGTTGGCTAGAGCACCTGCCTTGCAAGCAGGGGGTCAAGGGTTCAAGTCCCTTCATCTCCACCATTATGGGATTATGAGCATGTCTTATAGTCCCATATTAATATCTTAACTCCTTTTATTTTTGGGAGGCTAGCTCAGTTGGTTAGAGCATTCGCCTGATAAGCGAAAGGTCGATGGTTCGAGTCCATTGCTTCCCACCAGCAGAACACCCGCATGGGTGTTTTTTTTGTCGACCTTTCGCGAGAACGAGCATTGTCTATGTTTAAATGTGTTGCAAGCCCAAACAAAGATTTGTTATATCAATCGTTGTGATGTATGCGAGTTTCTTCATAAAGGTCGATGGCTGAAAAGTCCGTTAGGGCGTTTTTTGTTTTCATCGACCTTTTGCGGTAGCGAGCAGGATTAAGCAGACTCCCCCAGCCTACTTAAAAGCACAGCCTTTCGCTTTTTCTTTGCATATAATAATGCCTCAACCTCAAAATTATTAAAATCAACATCAAAAACTATGTAATCAAAAAAATCAATAAATGAATATATAGTCATATCCGCATCTCTTTTGTTAAAAGTCAGCACAAAATCAAATTTATCCGTATCCGCACTCTCACCATTCTGCAAAAATCTGCAAATGTAAAATTTTGAATATAAAGTGTTTTTTAAATCTACCAAAATATCATAACACAATCGCGCCAAATCACCATCTTCAAAAAAACAAAAGGCTTTGACCCCGTCAAATGTAATCATCGACATCAGCCTCATTCGCAAATTTGCCCAATATTTTTCTCTGTCTTTAAGTGTTTTATTGCCAATAAATGCACAAATCTTTTTCATAAAATTTCTCCATTTTCTAGTTTTTTGATTATTATCAAGGTATATTATATCACATTTTATCCTTAATAGTATTCATTTTGACTATTTTTAGTAATTTTTTATTATTATGCATATTTCATAACACAATTTTACAAAGTATAATTAATAGAAGAAAGTAAAAAGGTAAAATTGAATATGAAAGACATTGACATTAAAGACATATTAGATAGAATCGGATATGCCCGCAACAAAGCAAACCTGTCCGCCCGTGAGGTAAGTTTGCAAATGGGAATGAGTCCCCAATATGTCGCAAAATTAGAAAATAAAAATATAGTGCTTACCGTCGAAAAATTGCTAGAAATTTTGACAATTTGCGAGTTCAAAGTCGAAAAGTTTTTCTATTCTAATCCAGATGAATATGATATTGATAAAGAGTTGCTAGATTTAATAAAATCTCTACCCTACGACAAAAAGAAAAATATTATTGAATTTATTAAAAGTTAACAATTTTTATTTTATTTTAACCGACATTCTTTGAATGTCTAGTTTTTTATTCTCTAATAAACCATATTTTCGCTATTATTCTACACCATATCGCACAAAAAGTCAATACTTTTCGCCATTATGTTTTATTACACGCTAATAATATAGTTTTTGCGCCGTGCTGTGCGTTATAAAATCATTTGTCTTGGTTTACAATTATATAAAACATTTGAGGATATAGTTATGAATTTAAGTGATGTTGTCGAAAGAGTTGGGTATTTTAGAAATCAAGCAAAGCTTAGCGCTCGCGAATTGAGTTTGCGTGTTGGAAAGCACGAGGGTTATATTAACAAATTGGAATGCCAAGATTTTAATTTGCCTACTGAAATGCTACTTGAAATTGTCGAAGCTCTCGAAGTTGAACCAGAGGAGTTTTTCTCAAAGAATTATCAAAATTATAAAATTGATAAAGTTTTGTATGACTTGATAATGGCTTTGCCACAGAAAAAGAAAGAAAGCATAATCGAATTACTACAAAAATAACGCAGGGATATAATGCACTCAAATCTTACTATTAATATAGCAAAGCGCATTGAAGATTTGCTGTTTGAAAAGAATATGACCCAATATAGATTGATTAAAATTACTTGCTTAAATGAAAAAACTGTGTTTGATATTATGAAAGGACGCTCAAAAGACGTCAAGTTTTCTACTATCACGAATATTGCATTTGCTTTTGGTTTGTCATTGACCGAATTTTTTAATGACCCTGTTTTTGCCGAGGATAATTTAGAGTATTAAAAGGCGAGATTGCCACAATGAGCGAAGCGACTTTGCCAGCCAAAATCGGCTGCCAGTCCTCTCTCATTTCGCAATGACACAATTTTTTATTGTCAGTCCGTAATAATTTAACAATAAAATCACTTGTCATTGCGAGGAGTGCAACGAGTGTTATCTCGCCACTTTTCCCCGTGACGGCGACTTTGTCGCCGAGATTATCGCGTCACTTCGCTCCTCATAATGACACGGGGGACTGTCATTTCGAGCGTAGCCGAGAAATCTCAACATTTAAAGGTTTTTCTGCCTCTATTGACACTTGAATATTGTGTCATTGCGAGGCGCCCGTAAGGGCAACGTGGCAATCTCGCATTATATAAAACACAAAAAGAGCCGATGGCTCTTTTTTGTCATTTCGAGCGTAGCCGAGAAATCTCAACATTAAAGATACTTTTCATTGCGAGGAGCAAGGTACTTGCTCCGTGGCAATCTCGCCTTTTACCCTCAAAAATATTAAAAATTACTCCCTCATTTTAGTTGACAATATATCCTTATCGTGTTAAACTCCCTTTGGCAAAAAGGAGAAATAATATGAAAATACAAATTATCGGAGCTACACAAAATCTATTAAACAATGCAGATTCGCGACAGGACACACCTTTTGAATTTTGCGCAAAAACTATGGCTACTTGCGTTTCTAACGACCCAATACAAAAAATGACCACCGAAACACTTGAAGCAACTCAAAAACGTCTTGAAACAACACTTAAAGAACGCCACCACAGCGGGTTCGATATGTTTAAACTAATTCTTCAAATTGATGACGTTTCAAAGATTTTTTGCACATATCTCAACAGTTTGCACTGCTACGACACCGAGGAAACAAGTGGCAGACACGCAAAACTTACTCTCCCACCAAAAGAGCAGGCAGTTTTTGACTATTTTTACGACAAATTTTATAACTATGCTTGCGAAAAATATCCTGATGCAAAAAAACATAAAAAACAAAGCATCGCTCTTGAAAATGCGCGAATGGTTGCTGGCGTCGATGCAAAAACAAACATAACTCACAGCATTTCACTTCGCCAACTCAACTACATCTATGAGTGGGCTCAAAAGTTGCTTGAAAAGCAAAATCCAAACCCTTATGAGCAGGCTGTTATGCCCGATATGCGCGAATTTTGCGAAAAAGTAGCAGAATTGAAAATTGGCAACGAGCCTTTGATAAACCCTAAACTTGCTGACCCATATAGACGAGAATTTAACCTTTTTGGCAACACGAACCTGCCAGAAATTTACGGCGATGTGTACGCAATCAACTATCAGGCATCTTTCCCCGGAATGGCTCAATCAATTCGCCACCGCTCTATCAAGCACGTTTTGAGTATTCCAAGCGAAAAAACTTATTATATCCCGCCTATTGTCCAAGAATTGGAACTTGAAGAAGAATGGACTGGCAAAATTGAAGAACTCGGCAACCTTGCACAAGCGCAAATGCTTAATGTTCGCGAGTCTGGACAACTTGATGCATTTATGATGAAAATTAAAGAACGTTGTTGCCCTCACGCACAAGAAGAAATCTATAACCTCACCCACGAAAATTTAGCTAAAATTGCAAACAATCTTGAATACGTTGACTATCAATTATCGCAAATTGTCCAACGTTACGTTGGAAAGGATAGACGTAGTTTCCACGACTATCAATGCATTTGCTCAACCCCATGCAAACCTCGAAAAATTGACGAAATCACAAGATAAAGGACTAAAAACTATGAACTCTAAACAACTCAAAATTAAGAAAATCGAAACATATCTAAATCAATCAGAAAATAAAAAAACCACCATCACAACTTTTGATTGCTTTTGTAATAATGGCGAAATGCAAGAAGAAAACACTATGATTAATAAAACAAATTTCATCACTTTCAGCATTTTGTGCAAAGAATGTAAAGAACGCTATGGCGTAAAATTCAACAACCAGACCGATAGTTGGGACCTCGAAGAAAAACAAATGTAAAAATTATTGACATTTTCTATTTTATTGTCTAAAAACTATTATTTTTGTTATAAAATTGACAAAATGTTGCATTTTCTTTATCATAAGTGCAAAGGAGGTTTACATATGGCTAAAAAGAAAAAAGTTAATTTTTCAGTTTGGAGCATCCCAGCATTAATCGGTGCAATCTTATTAATTGTGGCTGCCTGCGTCGGCATCTTTACTGGCGTAGTTAAAATTTTAGGTGTTAATTCAAGCACTGGAGTTGGTCTTTTTGCTGATGTTGCAGACTTAAATGCTGGGGCTTACGGCATTTTAGTTAGCGTGTTTATTACAATCGCTTTGGTTCTTGTCGCTGTTTATCTTGTCGCTACTATTATGAATATGCTGGGTATTGGCAAGGCTGAATTAAGCACAAAAATTATAAATTTCGTAAGTGGTCTTATGTTTGTTTTGTTTGTCGGTATCTTGCTTTGCGGAATTATTTTTATCACTCAAAATCAAGCAGTAAATGATACTTTAGCAACTGGCGTGCAAATCACTGGTGGACTTGGCTTCTACTTGGCTCTTGCTGGAACTTTGCTTATTGGTATTTTTGGATTAATGCAAACTAAAAAATAGTAAATAAGAAAGAATGTCTTTGACATTCTTTTTCTGTTTAATCTTGTAAAAAAATGCTATTTGCGAATAATTTATTTGACATTTTTCGTATATTAGTGTAAACTATTATTGTTTATTTACACAAATTTTTTGAAAGAGGAAAGTTTATGATAAGAATAGTAGCAGATTCTTCTTGCGATATTACACAAGAAGAAGCAAAAAAATTAAATATTGAAATTATTCCACTACCAGTGAACTTTGAAAACGACACATATCTTGACGGAATCGACATCGACGATAAGAAATTTTATTCAATGCTCGCCGAGGCAAAGGAACTTCCTACAACATCTCAACCTAACCCACTTGACTTTATCAATCGCTTTGAGGAAGTCAAAAATTCAGACGATAGTATGCTCGTCATCACCCTTTCGTCAAAAATTTCAGGCACATACGGCAGCGCTTGCCTTTATAAGAATGAATCCGAGTGCGACCGCATTGAGATTGTCGACTCCCTCGGCACTGTATCTTATATGCGTATGCTTGTTATGGAAGCCGTTGCAAAACGCGACGAAGGCTCAATGGACGTTCAAGCACTTGCTGAACATTTGAGAAATTTCCAAAAACGAATTAAACTAATTGCTTTTATTGACACTCTTGAATACCTTCACAAAGGCGGTAGATTGTCAGGTGCCAGCAAAGTGTTTGGAACTCTTTTGAATATCAAACCTCTAATCTCTATTGTAGACGGCGAAATTCGTATGATTAACAAAAAACCCGGCGTTAATAAGGCGATTGAACAACTCACAACAGATTTCAAGGCTTGCAATATTGATGCGAATTACCCTATCACTTTTTCATATTCCGCAAACCCTGATAGAATGAATACATTGATTGAAAAATTAAAGCAGGATTGCGACTTGGGCGATTATCAAACTAATTTTATTGGCCCAGTTGTTGGTGTCCACGTCGGACCAGGCGCTTGCGCTGTTACTTTTGTTGAAAAAGAATAAAAAAATGACAGTCCACATTGTTTAAGAGGGCTGTCATTTCTCATATGTCCCCCGTGACGGCGACTTTGTCGCCGAGATTATCGCGTCGCTTCGCTCCTCATAATGACACGGGGGACTGTCATTTCGAGTAAGCGGAGCGCATCGAGAAATCTCTGCAAATTGACACTTCCTTCCTTTCCTAACACTTTTATTATTGTGTCATTGCGAAGCACAAAGTGCTGTGGCAATCTCGCCTTATATAAAACACAAAAAGAGAGCCCCGTGCTCTCTTTTCGCATACAGAGATGTGCCCTGAATTGTACGCCATTTTGAAGATTAATTAACAAATGAAGAGCCTCCTATTTTTTTCCCCTTCAAAATGGCAACATTCAAGTCAAAACCCCTGTATTGTCGGTTTCTGTGTTGATATTTGCATTATTTGCAGTAAAAACTGCCACTAAAATCTTATTTTCTACTAATTCGTATGGTATCATT
>JAFUJK010000086.1 GCA_017468205.1 Clostridia bacterium | reverse complement strand
CTCCAAACCGTAACAGATACAAGCCTATTAGTGTTATCGTTTACTCCAACAAGTAATACACTCGGCTCTGAGGCGTTATCTGCATCTTTTTGCAAAGATATAGCCTTTTCTACTTTGCACGAAATAATATCATTGAATTTCTAAACCTCATCATTAATAACAAACATTCGTGTATATGCAAACTCTAAGATATATATACGCCTTTTCTTGCTAATCCATATAAGGTTAGTAATTTTTCCATATTTGTCGGAAAGGGATTGTATATAATTATTCCATTCTGTATTCATATTAATCTTGTATTGCAGTTAATATATTGCCATCAAAATACAAATAGCGTCCAATATCGTAAACCCATTGTTCGTGAACACCGTTTTTTGTAACCGTTCTGTTAATGTCGTAAGGTTCTCCCCAAGCCTCAACGCACATTTCTTTAGTAAAACCTATTTGAACAGCATTTTCAAGTATTAAAAGAGCATTCTTTTTGCCGTATTTCTTTATTAGACTTGCTTTATATTCTCTCTCTTCTTTTTCTAACATTGATTGATATTCAGCCTCTTCTCTTTGTCGTTGTTCTTCTTTGATACGCTGTTCTTCTCTATAAATATCAGCCAGCACAATATGGCTCATATCATTTTGTATAGGCAGTTTAATTATATCCTCTTCTTGACGCAATGTAAAGATATAATTATAACAAGGCTCTTTTGTCCCAATATTCTCAATGCTTATATTCTCGCATATATAAAAGCCTCTTTTCGCCCCAGATGACAAATATATTTCTTTGTTCAATAAAGAGTCTGTTAGAGCTGCAATATAGGCATTGTCGTATTTCTGTTTACATTGTGATATTAAGTCGTCCTCAAAAAGTATTGAAGATGTGAACGTATTAAATGAGTTATTGTTATGCCTGTAATTTGTAGAATATGCACTAATATAATACTGATATTTTTGAGATGTTTTATCGCTGTATTGAACACATAACAAATCTTTCTCAATGCTTATGTTGTCAAAAATAAATAGTTCATTTTTCCCTTTGAAATAAAAACGCTTGTTCTGTATTTGATTCTTTGTGCGATTGATTTCATCACAATTGTGATAGCAAAGACTTATCTCTTCTGGATTTACCTCTACATCAACTCTAAAACCACCTATATAATCGTTCGTTTTAAGATATAACGGCAAATACATAACCAATGTGTCAGAATGCATATCAAACGATATTAATATAGCTTTTTTCTTGTTGTTTGATTGGTTTATAATACGCACATCGTTTACAAACAATGGTTTCCCAATAATATCGCCCTTATATAAGTTCTTGCTTGAAAACTTATACTTCTTCAACGATTCAGCATTGTATATCTTTCCAAAATTATCGTGATAGGAGTTTTTCCAACCGAATGCAATTTTATCTGAGGTCAAGATAATGTTTTTGCCTTTCAACTCAAATATGTTCTGAGAAAAGGCATTTGATACAAATACAAGAGAGAGCAAGAGCGACAAACAAACGTTACGTGTCATAGAACTTTATTTGTGCCTCAATTCCCCAGATAGGCGGTTTCTAATGGCGAAGCGTGGGAACTGTTAGTTATCACTTCGTCGGAGGCTCTGGACTGCCTTGCACCTAATGATAACAACAGCCCACGCCTCTTTTATTGCATATCTGAATAATATACAACATAGACGTAAGCATTGTTTGTTATCGTCTTAGGTACTTTGGAAATTGTCCAGATTTCCGACAAAAGACAATATACTAAACGTTTACACGTATTTACACCTCATTCGTTGAGGTGCTGCAAAATTACAAAATTTATTTGAGAAATAAGAAATGATAGGATTTTAATAGGCAAAATATCCCCTTTTAGAGTTGTCTGTGGGTGCTTGTGTTAACAAGCGCACACAAGGGAACTCCTTACCAGATAGATTAAAGAGTTATAAAAGATAATAACCTTATTACTATCTGGAAATCGGACTGCCTTACTCCGTTCCCAATCACCCATACCGTATGGCTCAGCAGTGCGAGTAAAT
>JAFUJK010000085.1 GCA_017468205.1 Clostridia bacterium | reverse complement strand
GTTAACCAAATTGTGAGATAACCGCCTCGCTTATATGTAGCCTGCCAGTACAAAGTCTTGCTCGTATCCATTGTACCACTTGCATCAACATAGTATCCCATTGGAAATATAACCGTTTTACCATCGTCTGCTATTTGACTTGACTTGTATGTGCCTGTGTCACTTGGATTGTCCCAGTACCCCACAGCAGTTAACAACTCATTTGCCGCACTTGAATTTATTGTTCCATTGGTATTAAAAATATTCGTTGTTAATGTTGCACTTTCGGTTGTTGCAGTTGTTTTCGTTATATGCTTTACAATTAAAAACACACTACCGCCAACTAGAGCGGTGAAAAGAAATATTATGGAGAGAATTAGGGCAATTATTTTGCCTATTTTTTGCTCGATTTTTTCGTTATTTTTAAGGGTGTTTAAATCGTTCGAAAAGCCTTTATCTAAGCCATTTTCAACAATTTTTTCGCTATTTAGCGCCCCCCCCCCCCTGTGGAGTTTTCAACGTGGATAACTTTTTACTTTTCATAAAGTTGTTTCCTCCTATTTTTCCTTGCTGGCGGAATAAATCACCGAGATTGCCACAGCACTTCGTGCCTCGCAATGCCTTCCCGCTTGCGGGAAGCCGGCCGCCCCGTTGGGCTCATTCACAAGTGATGAGCTCACGGCCGACGGACAAATGCCCATATGAGAAATTGCAATCTATTTATGCAAGGTTTTTTATTTATTACTTCTATTTTACCACAAAATATTATAAAATACTAACGATTTTTCATAGTTTTTAAAATTACTTTTTAATATCAATATTCTATCATAGAATTAATCAAATTTTACAAATTTTCGACTATTTCAAGCCAATGTTTATAGTTGCTTTCGCGTTTCTCGTCGTGAGGGGTTGGCGTATAAATATGGCTTGCATAGTACAATTCGTTTAATTCATTCATATCTTTAAAAGCTCCAAAACACAGTCCCGCCATATAACAAGCGCCAAGCGATGTTGATTCACTTTCAGCCGAAACAGCAACAGGAAAATGCATAATATCACTCTGAAACTGCATAACAAGCGCGTTTGCGGTCATTCCCCCATCAACTCGCATTTCTCGCTGATTAAGCGGATAAATCTCGCGCATACAATCGTAAACCGCTCGCGTGTTATACGTAATCCCACGAAGAACTGCGCGGACAATGTGTGCCGAAGTGCTCGAAAGGGTTATCCCCCTAAATTCCGCACGTGCATTCCCTTTCCAGAAAGGAGCGCCTAGCCCAGCCAAAGCTGGCACGAAGAATACTCCGCCCGTGTCTGCCACGCTTCCGGCAAGCGATTCGCTCTCTTTTGCGGATTTAATTAGATTTAACCTATCTTTAAGCCAATTAATACACGACCCCGCGCTATACATATTCCCTTCTAACGCATAGGTCATTCCCTCGCGAGTCTTCCACGCCACTGTCGTAATCAATTTTTTATTAAAAACTGGCTTTGAACCAATGTTAGCAAGCATAAAAGCACCCGTGCCATATGTGGTTTTAAAGTCGCCAGAATTTACACAATTTTGTCCAAACAGCGAACTTTGTTGGTCGCCAATAATTCCACCGATTTTAATCGTTTTCCCATTAATAACACAATCCCCAACATAGCAGTCATTATTCACAATTTTTGCCAAACAATTCATAGGAACACCGAAAAATTCACATAAGTCCGCGTCCCAACTTTGCGTGTTGAGGTTATACAAAAGAGTACGGCTAGCATTTGAGTGGTCTGTAACGAAACTTTTGCCGTTAGTCAAGCAAAACACAAGATAACTATCAAGCGTTCCCATACACAACAATCCATTTTCGTACGCAGTTGTAACATTTTTGCTATTTTCGAGCAACCAAGACATTTTTGTCGCACTGAAATAAGAGTCGATAAGCAACCCCGTGCGCTTGTGAATCATATCACATTTTCTTTTATTTTTTCGCAATTCTTGGCAATAATCGTGAGTACGGCGACACTGCCACACAATAGCGTGTTCGAGAGGCAAGCCCGTGTTTCTATCCCACGCAACCACAGTTTCGCGCTGGTTTGTGATGCCCAAGCCATAAATTTCCGCTTCATCAAGGTCTTTCGTTGTTTCTTTGAGGCAATCGACCACACTTTTAACAATTTCCGCACCGTCCTGCTCAACCCACCCTGGGTGAGGATAAAATTGCGTAACTTCACGGCGCGCAATGCGCGAACACTCGTGGGTCTGCGTATTATAAGCAAGAGTGCGAATTGATGTGGTGCCGAGGTCAACGGCTAGGATATATTTTTTGTTCATTTTTTGTTGCTCCTATGATTTTTTTATATTATTTTAGCATTTTTTTGAGATTTTAACAAACAATTTTATAATGTTTGATATTTATTTGACTTTATTCCTAATAAAATTTAAAATATAACTATAAATTTTTAGGAGAATATTATGCAAGAATATAAAGTAGCCATTATTGGCGGTGGAATTGTTGGGGCTTGTCTGTTTTCAGACTTAACTCGCAAAGGTGTTAGTTGCGTGCTACTCGAAGCGGCGAGCGACGTCAGCAACGGAAGCACAAAAGCAAACAGCGGAATAGTTCACGCAGGCTATGACCCTGAACCAAACACTCTTAAAGCGCGCTTCAATATTCGTGGAAATCAACTTTATCCTGCGATGTGTGCACGCCTAAAAGTTGACATTTTGCAATGTGGCACACTTGTAGTTACTGATGAAGAAAATCGCAACGGCTTAAACGAACTCTATGAGCGCGGGCTTGAAAACGGCGTGCAAGGGCTACGAATAATTGAGCGCGAAGAACTTCACACAATGGAACCAAATCTTGCAGAGCACATCTCGTGCGGACTTTTTGCGCCTACTGGTGCTGTTATTTCCCCCTATCTTACATGCATTGCGCTATGTGAAGAAGGAGTGATTAACGGCGGTGAAGTTAAATTAAACTTTATGGTAGATAAAATCGAAAAAAATGAAGAAAAATATCAAATATTTGCAGGAAAAGACAGCGTTTTGGCTGAATATGTAGTCAACTGCGCGGGTGTTGGAGCAAATACAATCAATGCGCTAGTAGGTGCGCCCGAAGTGCCAATGAAGTATGTTAAAGGTGAATATTTGCTATTGGATAAATCGCAAAATGGCTTTGTTAATCGACCAATTTTCCCACTACCAACCAAGATGGGTAAAGGAATTTTGGCACTACCTACCTTGCACGGCAATATTATGCTGGGGCCAACTGCAATTCCTTGTGAACCTCACGACACAGCCACAACCGAAGCAGGAATAGCAACAATTAAAGAAAAGGTTGAACTCTCGGTTAAAACTCCTAATTATAAAAAAGTAATCAAACTATTTGCTGGTGTTCGTGTAATTTCTGGTGATGATTTTGTAATTGAGAAAATGGAGGACTCTCACTTTTTCTACACCGCAGGTATCTGCTCGCCTGGGCTTACCGCTGCCCCTGCAATTTCTGAATATTTAGTTGAAAAACTTCAAGAAGACGGACTTGAATTTGAACCACACGAATTTGTGCAACGCAAACCATATGTTTGCACAGAAAAAATGAACAAAAAAGAATTAAAAGAACTAATTAAAAATAATCCTACCTATGGCAAAATCGTTTGCAGATGCGAAAAGATTAGCGAAGGCGAAATTTTAGAGGCACTTGCTTCTCCATTAAAGCCAACCGATGTCGATGCAATTAAGCGTCGCGTCCGCCCAACAATGGGGCGCTGTCAAGGCGGATTCTGTTTACCAAAAGTGTTAAAAATTATCGCAACTTATCACGGTATAACTCTTGACGATGTGCAACTTAACGGTGAAAACAGTCAAATTTTGATAAAAGAATAAAAAATCTACAAAAAATAACAAAAAAATACAAAAAATAGAGGTAAAAAATGAACAAAACCGAAGTATTAATCATTGGAGGAGGCCCGTGCGGGCTGGCGGCGGCTGTGGGGGCAGCAAAAACTGGCGCACACGTCGTAGTTTTAGAACGAGATGAGAGATTGGGCGGTATCCTCACTCAATGTATTCACAATGGTTTTGGGCTACACCTTTTTAACGAGGAATTGACAGGTCCTGAATATGCAGAACGCTGGAAAGAAAAAGTGGCAGAATTTAGCAATATCACCACTATAACGGGTGCATTTTGCACATCTATTGAACGCGCTGGCGATAAATGGGTCGTAACCGCTAGTAGTAGTGGCGGATTGATTGAAGTTGAGGCGCGCTCGGTCATTTTGGCACTTGGCTGTCGCGAACGCCCCGCAGGTTCAATCTTTCTTAATGGCGAACGTCCTGCTGGCGTGTTTTCGGCGGGTTGTGCGCAAAAATTGATTAATATTGAGGGGAAAAAAGTTGGAAATCGCGCTGTAATTCTGGGCTCTGGCGACATCGGTCTTATTATGGCACGCAGGTTAATATGTGAAGGCTCGGAAGTAGTTGGGATTTATGAAATTATGCCCCAAAGTGGCGGTTTAGCACGAAATATTACTCAATGTGTGCAGGATTTTGGCATTCCATTACACCTAAACACTACTATTACGCGCGTTGTCGGCAAAAAACGCGTTGAAGGTGTATTTATTGCACCTGTTGATGAGAAATTACGACCTAAATATGAACTAGAAAAATTTATCCCTTGTGACACTCTCCTACTTTCCGTAGGTCTGCAGCCTGAAAACGAAATAGCAAAAAATCTTGGACTTGAATTTAATAATATCACGAACTCTTATGTTGTCGACGAATATTATCAGACCAGTGAAGCAGGGCTGTTTTGCGCGGGTAACGTGCTTCACGTCAACGACCTCGTAGACAATGTTTCAGCAGAGGGCGAACGTGCGGGCGAATGCGCGGGGCTTTATGCAAAAAATAAACTTAAATACGCAAAGAAAATTGAAATTACTCACGACGACCATATAAAATATACAGCACCTAAATATATCTACGATGATAAAAATGGTACTGCAAAAATTTCCTTTCGTGTAAATAAAAATTACAAACGGACAATCATTCGCGCTTTGTCAGCTGGCAAGGAAATTAGCAAACGCCCATCTCCTGCCGTTACTGCGGGAGAAATGCAAACACTTTTTATTGATAAAACAAAAATCTTGAATGACTTGCATCTTGAAATCGAAGTGATGGAATAAGCATGGGGGGCATTTCGCCTTTAATAACATAAAAAATAGCGAATTTTTCGCTATTTTTTTATATTTTATCGTATATTATGTCAAATTCTCCGTATTATTTGTTTCGGTGTTCACTTGTGCGTTTGTTTCGCTGAATTTTGCAACTATTAATTTGTTATTTATTGCTG
>JAFUJK010000084.1 GCA_017468205.1 Clostridia bacterium | reverse complement strand
TTTAATTTTGGTATTGACAAAGGGTATATACAGTGATATAATAAAATTACCGAAAGAATAAAAATGGTAGGTAAATACCAATGTGCTATTTTACCAAAACTTCATATATTATTTTAGGAGATTTAAAACATGAAACTTAAAAAATTAATTGCTGTTTTATTAACGGTATTAACGTTAATTTGTTCGTTTTCTTTTGTTGGGTGTAACAAGGAAAATACCACGTCGTTTAACGAATACGTTAAAGAAGAAGATAGAACAAACGTTACTTATTGGGCGTTTTCTATTCAAAGCGTTGCTTATCCTGTTTTTCCTAAAGAAAAAGAAGAATTTATCGAATTATTTAGAGATATTGTTTTTGTTAAAAAAAGTAAGACTACAGACTTTTTCTTCTTTTTGCTTGCGTGTGAGGCTACAGTTACTTACCTTCCTAAAGAAAGTAATTTTTTTGATAGAAAATGTGTATTAATAATTTTTAACGACAAAATTCCATTATACGTTTCAGAAGAAGGTTACGTTTTTGATTTATGCGAATCAACCATGGGCGTAAAAAATGAAGACGCTATAAGTGGTGATGATTGGTATGTTTCTAAAAATAAGATTAATATAGAAAAATTTAAGGAGTTCTTTTATAATTAAAAAGATAAAATTAGTTAGTTTGTTTTTTTATTGAATAAAAAAGCGCGGATTACTTAAAAAAGTAACCCGCGTTTTTTGCTTATAATTCATCTGAAACGCCAAGTAAATAATCTGCGCTTACGTCTAATGATTTGCAAATTAAATAAAGAGTTTCTAGTGAAGGAAACGTTTTGCCAGACTTGTAATCGGATACACATTGCTTGCACACCTTTATTTCTTTTGCTATTTGTGACTGGGATTTTCCAGATATTTTTATTGCTTCATTAAATCTTTCTGTAAATTTCATAAATAAATTATAACCCAAAAGTGTAAGTTAATACTTGACAGTAAGTCTATAACTTACTATAATAAATAAAAAGGTGGTTTAAAATGGAAAAAATTATTGATGAAGTTTACGAAATACAACTTGCTCAAGAAGAACTCAGTAATGAAGAAATTGAAGTTATTGAAAAACGAACAAAAATATTTAATGAATTATATGATTCTTTAAGCGGTAAAAACAGAACTATGCTTTGTGCTTTGTTAAATTCTTGTATAGACCGCTATGAAAAAAAGAAAAAAGATATGTTTAAAAAAGGCTTTATTTCGGCAGTAAAACTTATGAAAAAATAAAAAGGGAAAAGTGTGTGTAAAACAAAAAGTGCCGATAATCGCGTTATATCGGCGCTTTTTTATATTTTACATTTTTTTTTACAATCCATCATTTAAGCGTATAGCCCCCTTTTTTCGCATTTAGGGCATTTAAAATTTTGCCTTTTGCATTTTGCATTTAAAACCTGTCATGCTGGAACGAAGTGATAGCATCCCCTTGATTTATGGCGTTTGCCGTTACTCATGGGGATTCTTCGGCAGGCTCAGAATGACAGGGAAAAAATAGGGGGATTCTATCGCGTTTTAAAAAACGCTTCCAGAATGACAAAAGAAAATAATTTTGCACTTTGCATTTTGCATTTTGAATTTTGCATTTAATTTATTCTTTCTTTACTAAAAATTTAAGATTTCTATTGACTTTTTTTTAAGATTTGGTATAATAAAATAGTTATAAAAATTATTTTAACGCAATGAAAGCGATTTTTACCGTATTTTATGGGTTATACCCCGTTAAAAACGCGTAAAAACGCCCTAAAAACGCCGTAAAGGAGAGTATTATGCTTGATAAGAACAGCGAACTTATGAAAAAACTGCCCAAAAACTTTGGTTTTGGTTGCATGAGATTACCCATGAAAGGTGATGACGTAGATTACGAAGAATTTATAAAAATGGCGGACGCATTTA